>JAFXBE010000016.1 GCA_017516765.1 Clostridia bacterium
GGCGTGTACGGTGGTTTCGGAACCCTTGCGTAGCAAGGGGTTCCTATCGCCGTTTGCCGCCCGGGGAGCCGTAGGCTCCTAGGCAAACGGTGCAAAAGTCGTCAAAAAAGCCGCCGCAGGCGTGTTTTTTGACGAGCTGACCGGAGGGCTTTGGCTCTCCGGTTTTTGTTTTGGGGTGGGGGCAGAAGACCGGCGTCCCCATCGCCTTGCAATTGCCCCTACCATCAGGCACTGCGTGCCAGCTTCCTCCCCCGCTGGGGGGGAAGAAGCCTTTTGGGTGCCAAGCGTCCGTTTTCTTCTCAAAAACGATGTGACCATTCTCAGAAACGACCATTAATGCCATTTTCTATTGTGCAAGAGGACAAAAATGTGTATGATGAGGCCACAACAAGGCATGAAAGATACAAAACCCCTTGACGAAAATGAACATTTCGCAGGGTCTTCTTCATACCAAGCCACTACCACAGGGAGGGTCGTCCATGAGCGAAAAGACAGTAACCCCCAAACCCGCGCTCGGCACAGGCAAAGCCTATTGGAAAAAGCTGGGCTCCGATCTTGTCCGTGACCGCTGGCTGTATCTGCTGCTGATCCCCGGACTGATCTACTTTATCGTCTTCAAGTATCTGCCCATGTGGGGCATCGTGATCTCTTTCCAGAATTACGTTCCCTACTCCGGCGTTACCGGCAGTGAATGGGTGGGACTGAAGTGGTTCGAATACTTCTTCAAGTTCCCGGCATGGAAGCGGTACCTGAGCAACACGCTCATCCTCAGCTTCATGAACATCATCCTCTACTTCCCTGCCCCCATCATTCTGGCGCTGCTGCTCAACGAAATGCGCAACCTGCGCTACAAGAAGCTGCTGCAGACCTTCCTCTACGTGCCCCACTTCATCTCCATCGTTATCGTGGTCTCCATTACGATGGTGCTGTTCGGGCCCAGCGGCATCGTCTACAAGGGCACCGAGCTGCTGCTTGGCAAATCCATCAACTACCTTGGTTCGCCTCAGGCCTTCCGGTGGATGATCATCGGTCAGACCATCTGGAAAGAAACCGGCTGGGGCACCATCATCTTCCTGGCGGCGCTTACCAACGTTGATACCCAGCTCTACGAAGCCGCCATGGTAGACGGCGCGGGCCGTCTCCGCCGCCTGTGGCACATCACCCTTCCCGCCATCCGCTCCACCATCGTGCTGATGCTGATCCTCCGCATGGGCAGCGTGCTGGATACCGGCTTCGACCACCTGATCCTGATGGCCAACAGCCTGAACCGCAGCGCATCCCAGACGCTGGACGTGTTCGTTTACCAGCAGGGTCTGCAGCAGGGACAGTTCAGCTACGCTTCCGCCGTGGGTCTGATGAAGAGCGTGGTAAGCGTAATCCTGGTGGTTGGCTCCAACAAGATCGCACACCTGCTTGGCGAGCAGGGTCTCTACTGAGGAAAGGAGGAGAACCGAAATGACCAACAATCCCACCCTTTCCGACGACCGCAAGATCCAGATGAAGGTCTCCTCCGGCCCCGTGGGTCAGGATGCCACCTTCGGCAGCAAGCTGTTCGATGTGCTCAACTACATCATCCTCACGCTGGTGGCCTTTACCACCATCCTGCCGTTCATCTACATCATCGGCGCATCCTTTGCCACCGAGTATGAGCTTGCCACCCGTCCCCTGTTCATCATCCCGCAGGATGTAACGCTGGACGCCTACAAATTCATCTTCTCCTCCAACAAGATCCTCAATGGCTTCGGCAACTCCATCTTCATTACCGTTGCCGGTACGCTGATCAACCTGTTCTTTACCGTAACCATGGCCTATGCCATCTCCAAGACCCGCATCCGCGGCCGCAACTTTATTCTGAACATGGTCATCTTCTCCATGTTCTTCTCCGGCGGCATGATCCCCGGCTACATCGTTGTTGCCAACATGCTCCACCTGAAGGATACCTACTGGTCGGTGCTGCTGCCCGGCGCCATCAGCGCCTACAACATGATGATCGTGAAGAACTTCTTCCAGGGCATCCCCCAGGAGCTGGAAGACAGCGCCGCCATCGACGGCTGCAACGATCTGGGCATTCTGTGGAAGATCGTTCTTCCCCTGTCCCTGCCGGTGCTGGCCACCTTCGGTCTGTTCTACGCCGTTGGACACTGGAACAGCTACTTCGGCGCCATGATCTACATGAGCGGCGCCCGCGACAAGTGGCCCCTGCAGGTGCTGCTGCGCGAGATCATCATTCTCTCCAACGCTTCCGCAGGCGATATGGCTGCCATGGACCCCGAGTTCGTGCAGCCGCCGGAGCAGTCCATCAAGATGGCCGTTATCGTGGTATCCACGGTGCCCATCATGTGCGTGTACCCCTTCCTGCAGAAGTACTTCGTTAAGGGCGTTATGGTCGGCGCGCTCAAGGGCTGATCCTTCCCCATCCACCCCGTTCCCCAAGCGGCAGGCAAGCCGCCGAAAGATAAATCAAAACAGGAGGAAACCAAAATGAAGAAAATCGTTGCTCTGCTTCTGGCTCTGGTCATGATGCTCTCCGTGATGAGCTTCGCCTCTGCCGAAGAACCCTTCGTCCTCACCGTTATGCTGCCTGACTTCTACCCCACCGTAGACTTCATGGCCGAAGACAACCCCGTACTGAAGGCCATCGAGGATGCCACCGGCGTTCGTCTGGACATCACCTGGGCTGCCAACTCCACCTACGGCGACCAGCTGAACACCACCCTGACTGATGAAGTGCTGCCCAACATCATCGTTATGACCGATGCCCGCGGCACCACCATGGTCAACAACGCCCGCGCCGGCGCTTTCCACGACCTGACCGACTACGTTGCCGACACCGCCACCTATCCCAACCTGGCCGGTGACGCCAACATCTACAACAACATTTCCATCGACGGCCGCATCTACGGCATCTATCGTACCCGTGCTTACCCCCGTGCCGGTATCTACTACCGCACCGACATCGCCAAGGAAGTCGGCTTCGACAAGGAAGTAAAGACCATCGACGACCTGACCGAGCTCGCCACCAAGCTGGCCGGTTACAGCGATGACACCTACGCTCTGAACATGTGCTCCTACACCGCCGGTACCATCAATGTGATCACCGTTGCTTTCGGCGCTCCCAACAACTGGGGCATCGACGAGAATGGTCAGATCTACCCCGCCCACAAGTCTCCCGCTTACCTGGAAGGCCTCAACTGGCTGCGCAACCTGTACGAGATCGGCGGCATCGACCCCAACTTCGCCACCATCGACTCCACCCAGTGGGACAACATCGAGCGCACCAACAAGGCTTTCATGCGCTTCGACTGCATGGATAACGGCTACCGCCAGCAGGAGTGGTTCGAGAAGAACGCCGGCACCACCGAGCAGATCTTCGAAATCTGCGGCCCCATCGCCAAGGCTGACGGCTCCATCACCCTGTGGCCCCAGAACGCCGGCTTCTCCGGTGAAGTGGTTGTTACCAAGTCTGTTTCCGAAGAAAACCTGCCCAAGGTTATGAAGTTCCTGGATTGGGTCAACAGCGCCGAGGGCCAGATGCTGGTCAACTGGGGTCTGGCTGACCTGACCTACTGGCTGGATGCTGACGGCTTCCGCATGACCACCCCCGCCGACGGCACCGATATGTCCGTGCAGGTACAGACCATCCAGCACAGCCTCAACCAGCTGGGCATGAACCTCCCCGGCGACCTGTGCATCCCCGCCAAGGTGAGCGGCATCACCGATCTGCGTACCCGCTACAACGACCTGAACAAGGAACTGGCCCAGTACGCCGTTGCCGATCCCTGCTATCCCTTCGTTTCCGAGACCAACGTTGCTTTCGGCACCCAGCTGAGCACCATCATCAGCGACGCTGCTGTGCAGTACATTGCCGGCATCATCGATCTGGATGGCCTGCAGGCTGCCTGGCAGCAGTGGGAAGATGAGGGCGGCGCCACCATCACCGCTGAGTACAATGCCGCTTATCAGGCTGCCCAGCAGAAGTAATTCCTAACCCAATTCGGGGCCGCCGGGATCCCGGCGGCCCCTTTCGATAGGCGGCATTTTCTCCTGTCGCCTGCCGAAAGGGACCGCAGATCCGTCACCCTCATCCGCTGACGGGCAGCGCTCCGGATATTCACCAATACCATTCCCCCCTCGCGTACCCCAGAAAATCCGACACCGGAGGAATGACCGAACATGGATCAGAAATATCATCAGGGCGGCTTTACCCTGCCGGGCGAGGCAGGCTACGAGCAGCTTACCCTGGAGCTGGCAAAGAAATGGGGTGCCGACGTGATCCGCGACAGCGACGGCACCAAGCTGAGCGATGAGATCGTCAAGGCCGGTTACAGCATCTATTCCACCATCTGCATCATCCGGCAGCACAACGCCTTTGCCGCCCAGCACCCCGACAGCCAGCAGCAGACCTTCCTGTGCTCCCAACCCGTGGTCGCTTGCGGCGACACGCTGGTGATCGAACCCATGAAGGGCTACTTTGCCGAGCAGTTCCAGCTCAACGACAGCCCGGATGCCATGCCCTACTGGCAGGTATACGACCGCACCGCCAATACCGAGCTGCCCCGGGAGCAATGGACTTACGCAGACGGCAAAGTGACCCTGACCGGCTGCACCCCGTGGCATGAGTACACCGTATCCTTCCTGTGCTGGCGCATCTGGGAAGAGATCAACATGTACAACCACACCACCAACCATTGGACCAGCGAGCACCTGCGCCAGCTGGATCCCCGCCACCCCGCCGCATGGGCATACCTGCAGCAGTGGCTGGAAAACTGGTGCGTGGAAAACCCGGATACCAATGTGGTGCGCCTGACCAGCCTGTTCTACAACTTTGTGTGGATCTTCGGCGATGATCTGCGCAACCGCAGCCTGTACTGCGACTGGGCCAGCTACGACTTTACCGTAAGCCCCGCCGCCCTGAACGCTTTCCGGGATGAATACGGCTACGCTCTGACCGCAGAAGACTTTATCAACGGGCGCAAGCTGCAGGTGACCCACATGCCCCCCACCCGCGCCAAGCTGGACTATATGGCCTTTATCCAGAAGTTTGTGGCAGAGAAAGCCAAGGTACTGGTGGACATCATCCACAAGCACGGCAAGCTGGCCTATGTGTTCTACGACGACAGCTGGGTGGGCATGGAGCCCTACGGCGAGCACTTTGCCAAGGTGGGCTTCGACGGGCTGATCAAGTGTGTGTTTTCCGGCTTTGAATGCCGCCTGTGCGCCAATGCGGAGGTGCCCACCCACGAGCTGCGCTTCCACCCCTATCTGTTCCCGGTGGGGCTGGGCGGTCTGCCCACCTTTGCCGAGGGCGGCGATCCTGCTAAGGATGCATGGCAATACTGGCGCAACGTGCGCCGTGCCCTTGCCCGCCAGTGCGTGGACCGGATCGGTCTGGGCGGCTACCTGCACCTGACCATCGGCTTCCCCGAATTCAACGATGCCATTGAGCAGATGGCCATCGATTTCCGCCGCATCAAAGAGCTGCACAGCCATGGCGCTCCCCTTTGTGGCAAGTGCCGGGTGGCCGTGATCCACACCTGGGGCAAGCTGCGCAGCTGGACCCTTTCCGGTCACTTCCACGAAACCGACAAGCATGCTCTGATCCACATCAACGAAGCTTTGTCCGGTCTGCCGGTGGAGGTACGCTATCTGAGCTTTGAGGACGTGGAAAACGGCGCGCTGAAGGATGTGGATGTGGTCATCAACGCGGGCTGCGCCGGGGATGCATGGTCCGGCGGCGACGCGTGGAAGAGTGACAAACTGGTGGAGGAGCTGACCCGCTTCGTGCACGAAGGCGGCGCATTCATCGGCGTGAAGGAGCCTTCTGCCGTATCCGGTTACCATACCCATTTCCGCATGGCCCATGTGCTGGGCATCGACAAGGATACCGGCGCAAGGATCTGCCACGGCCGCTGGCAGCAGCCGGTTTCCCCCGCTCCCTTTGCCCTGTGCGAGAGCGGTCTGGGCAGCGATGCTTCCCTCTACCTGACCGACGGCAACGCCGCCGTGCTCAGCGAAAAGAACGGTGTGCCCCAGATGACCCTGAACCGCTTCGGCAAGGGCTATGGCGTGTACATGAGCGATTTCAAGGTAAGCCCCGAAAGCACCCGGATGCTGCTGGAGATGCTGCTGCATCTCACTGGCGTGGAGGCCAAGGAGCTGTACCTGAGCGACAGCGCCTGTGTGGAGACCTCCTATTTCCCGGCAGACCATGTGCTGGTAGTCTGCAACAACCGGGAGGAGGATACCGAAGCGGTGATCCACACCCCGGCGGGGGATGTGAAGGTTTCGCTGAAGGCGATGGAAACCAGAATGGTGGAGATGTAAAACAAATGCGGGCATCCGGTGGGATGCCCGCATTTCCACACTCACAAGGAACCGCCCGCCGGGAAAAACCCGGCGGGCGGTTTTGCAAACATTTACTTCTCCGGCAGCGTCCAGCCCCGGTACGGCAGGATCGATCCCTTTTTCGGGCTTGGGCGGTGGGCCGTTGCCCGGTACTGACGGGGGCTCATGCCCATTACCTGCTGGAAATTGCGGTTAAAGCTGCTCACCGATGCCATGCCCACTGCCTGGGCGATGTTCAGCACCGGGTCGTTGGTATTCACCAGCAGAATACACGCCTGATAGATCCTTGTGGAAATGACGAACTGGAGCGGCGTGGAGCCCATGCAGCTGAGGAACAGCCGCCGGAAATGGGTCTGGCTCAGGTGGCACAGATTGGCAAGGGTCGCCGCGTCGCAGGGCTCGGTAAAGTGGTCGTGGATGTATTCCAGCGCAGGCTTCAGCGGGAACACCTTGCTGTTTTTGACCGCAGGCTTGCCGATCTCCAGCTGCCGCCGCTGCAGCTCCGCCACCATGGCAAGGGAGTAGAGGCGGATCATCTGCTGGGCTTCGGCGGTGTTGCGCTTGGCCTCTTCCAGAAGGGTGTTGCACAAAAAGTGCAGCCGGGGATCGCTCTGGGCGGTAATCTTGATATACCGCCCGATATTGACCACGCTCTTGCTTTCGTATGCCTCGCCGGAGGGGAACACATCGGCTGCCAGCGCATCAAAATCCACAAACAGATAGCTCCACATGCTCTTGCAGCCCTTGGTGGAGCAGGTGGTGTGGGGAATGTGGCGGGGAATGATGAAAACATCCCCGGCAGAAAACTGCAGCGTCTCCTCCTCGAAGGTGAGCAGACCGCTGTCCGTGTGGCAGAAGCCGATCTCCAGACAATTATGGAAGTGCAACCGCCCCGAAGGAGTATCTGAAATGCGCCAGCTGTCGCCCGTAAGGCAGAGCACGGGAAAATCCAGCGGCAGCTCATAGATGCGGTATTCCACTGCGTTATGCTGACTACGCGCCATTTTATCCATCAACTCCTCGATAAATTGTCGGATTTGTCCCCTTCGGTACCAGTATATCATGGTTTCGCCCAAAATTGGAAGCCGTTTTCTGTATTGATGGTCGTTTCTGCGCAGTTTCCAGTTGCTTTATGGTGGTTCACAAGGGGGTATGTAGGCTATAATCAAGACAGATAACGAACGTAATACGGACAAAAATATTTTTTGGAGGTGGCGATATGGCACAGGGAACCGTGGTGAACCGTCCGGGACGCAGAAAAGTGCTGGGCGTCTATTTCCGAAACAACTGGCAGCTTTATCTGCTGCTGCTGATCCCTGTTATCTTTGTGATCGTATTCAAATATGCGGCCTACCCGGGTCTGCGCATGGCGTTTATGAACTACAAACCCGCCAAGGGCTACGCCGGCAGCAAATGGGTGGGCTGGGAGACCTTCGAAAAGATCTTCCGGGACAAGGACTTTCACCGTGCGCTGAAAAACTCGCTGGCCTTCAACTTTCTGGATCTGCTGGTAGGCTTCCCGGTGCCGATCATCCTTGCGCTGCTGCTGAACGAGCTGCGCTTCCCCCGCTATAAGAAGCTGACCCAGACGGTGCTGTATCTGCCCCACTTCCTCAGCTGGGTCATTATCGCTTCCGTTGCGCTGAACCTTTTCAAGCCCGAGACCGGTCTGGTGAACATCCTGATGAAAAAAGCAGGATGGATCGAGGAAGGCATCCCCTTCCTGACCGAGAAATGGCACTGGGCCGTTACCTACCTGTTGATCGGTGTCTGGCAGAACATGGGCTGGGGCTCCATCATCTATCTGGCAGCCATCACCGGCATTGATGCCGAGCTGTACGAAGCCGCCACCATCGACGGCGCAGGCCGCCTGCGCAAGATCTGGAGCGTTACCCTGCCCTGCATCCGCGGCACAATGGTCACTTTGCTGATCATGAACCTGGGCCGCGTGATGGGTTCCAACTTCGAACGTCTGGATGCCTTCGGCAACGTACAGGTGAAGGACTTCCAGTACCAGCTCGCCATCTACATCTACGAAAAGGGTCTGGCGGGCAGCAACTTCAGCCGTGCCACGGCGGTGGGTCTGTTCCAGTCCCTGACCGGTCTTCTGCTGGTGCTGGGCAGCGACTGGGTATCCAAACGTCTTGGCGAAGACGGCTTGCTGTAAAGGAGGGCGGAAAGATGCAAAACACCACCAAAGCTCCCTCGGCAGCCGAAAAGAAGCCATCCATCTGGACGGGCGTAAACCGGGTTCGCATCAGCGATTTTGTGATCGCCTTCGTGATCCTGATCCTCTCCCTTACCTGTATTCTCCCCTTCCTGCACGTAGCGGCAAAGAGTATCTCCTCCAACACGGCGGTCATGTCCAAGGCGGTCTACCTCTGGCCCAAGGATATCACCTTCGAAGCATACGCCTCCATCTTCCGGGATGGTCAGCTGGTGCATTCCATGTTCTACACCATCGGCATCACCCTTGCCTTTACCCTTGTGGGCATGATCGTTACCATCTGCGCCGCCTATCCCCTGAGCATCAAAGGGTTGAAGGGCCGCCCCTTCTTCGCCTTCTTCCTGATGTTTACCATGTACTTCTCCGCCGGTCTGATCCCCGAATACCTGCTCATGGGCGATCTGAAGCTGCTCAACACCCCCTGGGTGCTGATCCTGCCCCTGGCTTTCTCCCCCTACAATATGCTGATCATGCGCTCGTTCCTCTCCTCTACCATCCCCGACAGCCTTTACGAGGCCGCCAAGCTGGACGGCGCAGATCACTTCCAGATCCTTACCCGGATCGTGCTTCCCCTCTCCAAGCCCATCATCGCCACCCTGTCGCTGTTCTACGCCGTAGGCCGCTGGAATGCCTACGCAGATGCCAAGTACTACATTACCAAAAAGGCGCTGCAGCCCCTGCAGTACCTGCTGAGCAACATGGTGCTCTCTTCGGGCACCGACGCCATCAGCCTGAGCGAAAATGCCGCCGTGGTCTCCACTCCCGAGGTACTCCAGGCCGCGACCATCATGTTCGCCACCCTGCCCATCATCATGGTATACCCCTTCGTGCAGAAGTATTTCGTGAAGGGCGCCATGATCGGCGCGGTAAAGGGCTGATCCCAACCACGGAATAATGACGGTGGATGAGACGTCATTATCATAAATCAAAGGAGGAAACTGACTATGAAGCGTATCGTTTCTCTGGTTCTGGCCATGATCATGGTGCTGAGCATGTTCGCCGTTGCGAATGCCGAAGCCGCCACCGGCATGGCTGCCTGGGCTCCCTTCGAGGAGACCGTTACCATCACCGTGCCTGTGTACGACCGTGCAAAGGCCGGCTATCCCGCTGTTGACGACAACTACTGGACCCAGTGGATCCAGAAGGAATTCGGCGACAAGTACAACATCGATGTGAACTATGTTGCCATTCCCCGCGGCGATGTTATGACCAAGTACAACATGCTCATCGCCAACAAGGAAACCCCCACCATCATGATGGAGTATGACTACCCCAAGGTAGCCCAGTGGGCCACCGACGGCGCCATGCAGCCCATCGATCTGGAAGCCTTCGCAGCCGTTGCTCCCACCTACTACGGCAAGATGGTGGAAAACAACCAGCTGGGCTACACCGCTATGAACGGCGAAAACTACTTCGTCCTGTCCGAGCGTCCCTACTACAACACCAACTACACCTACTACACCTTCGTCCGTATGGACTGGCTGCGCGCCGTGGGCTATGACCATGTGCCCGCCTCCTACGCCGAGCAGGTGGATGCCATCAACAAGATCATCAACGCCGGTCTGACCGATCAGGCTCCTCTGGGTCTGGGCGTTCCCTCCGCTGCTTACGTTGCCAACTTCGCTTACCACGATGCCGATCTGGTAGAATCCGAGTGGGCACAGCACTGCTCTCTGGGCACCGCCTCCATGACCTGGAAGCCCACCGAGCGCATGCTCAAGCGTCTGAACGCTGAGTACAACATGGGCTGGTACTCCTCCGAGTTCGACCTGGCCGAGAACACCGCCGGTGCTGCTGCCGACCAGATGCAGACCGACTTCATCAACGGCAAGACCTACTCCTACGCCGGCTACATGGCTGCCAACGTGGACTGGCTGAAGGCCTTCTACGACAACAACCCCGGTGCCGAGCTGGCCATCGCTTCCGCCTACAGTGTGGAAGAAGAAGGCGTTGCCACCGCCCGCAACCGTGCCGACAACCCCTTCGGTATGATCGTCGGCTTCTCCGCTCTGGCTTCCGAAGACCAGCTGAAGGCTGCCTGGATGCTGATGGAGTGGATGATCCAGCCCGAGAACCTGTTTGTTCTGGAGAACGGCATTGAAGGCACCACCTATGTGATGGGCGAAAACAACCTGCCTGTTGTTGACGGCTCCTACATGGGCGACGGCATGCTCAACCACAACATGAACATCGACATGACCTGCCTGGTACACGCCTCCAAGGTCGTGGGCACCGTGGAAGATTCCATCCGCGCCGTTGCTCCCCAGGGCCTGCCCCAGGATTTCGCCCAGGCGATGATCGACAGCTGGACCACCGGCACCAAGGCCATCGCTGACAGCGGCAACGCTTACTCCGACCCCATCTTCGCCGTGGCTATCGAGTCCGAAGCCGAGTACAGCGCCACCCTGCTGTCTCTGTGGCAGGAATACTACGCCAAGCTGGTGAAGTGCGATCCCGCCGAGTTCGATGCCCTCTACGCCGACCTGAGCCAGCAGTATCTGGACGCCGGCTACCAGGAGATCATCGACGAGCGTCTGGAAGCCTACAACAACGGCCAGACCACCAAGCTGCCCCAGAAGTAATTCTGAAGCGGTAAAAAATTGCCGGGGCCCGAAAGGGTCCCGGTTTTTTTGTGTGTAGAAGGAACGGAAGCGGGGCTCTGCCCCGCACCCCGCCCAAGGGGCTGAGCCCCTTGGGAATCCCGCATATGCGCCCGTTTCACGGGCGCAGGGATGATGGTTATGAATAGCACAGGATTGGTTCGGCGGTGCTTTTTCTTGTTCCGAAGATGAGATGGAAGGTTGGGTGCTGCAGATCATCGCCGGGGCGGTGTTGGCAGATCAGTGAATAGCCGTTTTCTTCGAGGGGGTACGCTCCTGCCAGCTTGGGCAGGAGTTGCAGGGCTGCCGCAAGCAGGTCTAAGGATGGCGTTGTTTGTTCTGAACCAAGACTTTGGATGTTGGGCTGCAGGATCAGATGGAGATCATACGCCGGTGAGGAAGGACGGTATACATGAATGAAACGGTTGCTGTATTCCTCCGATTCCTGCAATTCCTGTACTGTTTCGCTTACCAGCTCCTGCCCGGTGAACAGATGGAAATGCACCTGACCCACCTCCTGCCGCCTGCCGCCGTTGGCAACAAGGGTAAAACCGTTACGGTATGCCTCATGGTGCGTTGCCAGATACGCAACTGCTTTCCAAAGCTCTGCCCCATACACCGCATGTTTCTCCTGCGCCAGTTCCGTCAGATCGGCAATGGGCTTTCTTGGCGAGAGAATCACGTGGTTCGGGTAAGCAGGACAGGGATGTTCCATGACAAGGACCCGTTCTGAGCAGTACAGCTTCTTTCCCGGGATCGCCCATGGGCAGAAGCGGAACGCACTCCCCACCGCCTTACCCATCCATTTGCTTTTTGCCAGTCGGAACAGAAGCTGCTTTACCACGTTCCACCCTCCCCTTTGCGGTTTGATTCTGTATGGAGCATAACACACCCTGCCCACAGTAGCAAGGGATATACCTGCAACAAAAAAGGAGCAGGTTGCTGGTCCTGCTCCTTTGGCGGCGGCGACAGAGAAGAGGAGGGAGAGAACTGCCGCCGTTCCGGGAAGAAATGCTGCTTCGGCAAGCCGCCGCAGCATGGACTGGTCGTGGTTTACAGGGTGATAACGCCCTGCATCAGCTCGGTGATCATCAGGAAGGTAAGGCCCTGACCATACGCCGTGGGGGTAACGATAATGTCCTTGTAGTGCTGGAGATTGTAGCCCATGCCGGTGCCGCCGGAAACGCCCTGCACCGCGCCGGTCTCGTCGATCTGGTCAAGCACGGCCTGCGCCGCCAGCTTGCCCATCTCCACATACTTGTCTTCAGTCAGCACGCCCATGCGGATGCCTTTCATAACGCCGTAAGCGATGGCAGCGGTGGCGCTGGTCTCGCAATAGGTCTCCTCCACATCGATCAGGGTGGTGTAGAGACCGTTTACCCGCTGGTACTTCCACAGCGCCAGCACCTGATCCTGCCATGCGGAGAGGATCATGCGCATGGCGGCGTTATCCCGCTTGGTAATATCCTTCAGCTCGATAGCAGCGGCGGTGAACCAGGCGTTGCCGCGGGCCCACTTGGCATTGGCGTAGTTGTGGCGGCGGTCGAAGGTCCAGCCGTGGTAGAACAGACCGGTCACCTGATCCTGCAGGTAGCGCACGTGGATCAGGAACTGGTACTCCGCCTCGTCGATCCACTCAGGCTTGTTGAGCACAACGCCCGCCTTGGCAAGGAACAGACCCACCATGAACAGGGTATCGCACCAGAGCTGCTGGTAGTGCTTGTTCCATACGGTGCAGTGCTGCAGACCGCCGTACTCGGTGCGGGGCATTTCCTCCAGCACCCACTTTGCCCAGCTTTCGATCACGGGCAGATAGGCGGGGTTTTTGGTCTCGTCGTACAGGCAGGTGAGGGTGAGCACGGGGGCAACGGTATTCACGTTGCGGTGGGGCTTTTCCTCACGGGAGAGCATATCGTCGTACCAGCCGGTCAGATAATCCAGAATGGACTTGTCGCCGCTCTGCTGATAGGTCTTGTAGATGCCGTAGAGGGCTACGCCGGTGGGCCACTCCCAGTTGTTCATGGTCAGGTGTCCGCGGGAGGGATCGTTGCCATCGGCACGCTGGAGCATGCCCAGTACCTTATCGGCAATTGCCTTGTAATCCATGATCGTATCTCCTTTCGGATTCTTCATATACCGCTGGAGGCGGGGCTCCCGGCTCATCATATCGGCGATCAGGGAGGCGATGCACTCTGCGCCGTACGCGTTGAAATGGGTGGGGTCGTCGTGCCCGTCGGGGAAATCCGGGTTCTCGCCGGGCTCCAGATGCACGAACAGCTTGCCGGTATCGGCTCTGCCAAGGCTTTCGTAAAGGGCGCGGCTCTTCATCTTCAGATCAAGGAAGGGGACATTCAGTTCCCCTGCCACCTTGGCTGCAGCGGCGGGGTATTCGCCATGGGTGTAGAGCAGATCGTTCTCGCCCACATACAGCCTGCGGCTGACAGGGCTCAGGATCACAGGCAGTGCACCTTTTTCCATGGCGGTATGGCAGTACATACGCAGAAAATCCTGATAGGAGCTGTCCGGGTCGGTATGCAGGGTGGGATCCTTCTTCTCGTCGTTGTGACCGAACTGGATCATCAGCACATCGCCGGGCTTCATGCCCTCGCGGACGGGATCGAAGCGGCCTTCATCCACAAAACTGCGGGTGCTTCGGCCGCTCATGGCGTGGTTCTGTACCTTCACGCCCTCTCTGAGAAACTTGGGCAGCGCCCAGCCCCAGCCACGGAACGGCGGCTTGTTATCTTCTACGGTAGAATCGCCGATGATATAGACGGTGGGCATGGCGGTGGCTCCTTTCCGGTGTGAACGTGCATTTTTTGGCATATTTATTATAGCATACTGTCCCTGATGAAACTTCTCAAAAACATGTGACAATCATGCAAAAACAACCACTGAGCAGGGAAAGCGCAACCGTTGGCGAATGTTATGGGCAAAAGCTCCTATGGAGGAGGAAACAAGATGAATAAGGTATATTGCGCTTTTCCCGGCGGCAGGCACAAAGCCCTGACCATGAGCTACGACGACGGCAAGCAGCAGGATCGGCGATTAGTGAGCATTTTCAACCAAAACGGCATCAAGGGCACTTTCCATCTGAACAGCGGCATCTTTCACGACCCGGAGAGGATCAAACCCGAAGAGATGCCCACCCTCTACGAGGGGCACGAAGTTGCCTGCCACACCGTGACCCACCCCACCATCGAACGCTGCCCCATGCCCGAGGTGATCTACGAGGTGCTGGACGACCGCAAGGCTCTGGAAGCCATCATGCATTATCCCGTGCGGGGTCTCAGCTACCCAAACGGTTCCCTGTCGGATGATATCGTTGCCATGCTGCCCCATACCGGCATCCGCTACAGCCGTATGGTGGGCAACACCGATGGTTTTGCCATCCCCGCCGATCCATACCGGTGGATGGCCACCTGCCACCACAACCACCGCCTGATGGAGCTGGGTGAGCAGTTCCTTTCCCTGCACAAGCAGCAGTATCTCTATCTGATGTATGTCTGGGGCCACAGCTACGAATTTGACCTGATGGACAACTGGCAGCTGATAGAGGATTTCTGCCGCATGATGGGCGGGAAGGATGATATCTGGTACTGCACCAACATCCAACTGATGGATTGTCTGGACGATTTCAAGCGGCTGCAATTCGCCGCTGATCATTCTTTCGTTTATAACCCAAACGCCCGGGACTGCTGGATCCGTGTTCGAAACACCGATTCCGTATGCATCCCTGCCGGGCAGACCGTAACACTGTAAGGAGGTATCCCCCATGATCGAGTACCGCGACCCCATTACCGGCTATCTGGTGCGCCGCTACACCGAAGGCCCGGAACGCAATGCCAAGCTCTACTTCACCACCGAAAATTTCTCCACCGATGATCAATACTTCTACTTCAACAAGGATGTGGAAGGCGGACAGGAGACCCACCGTGTCGCGCTTGCCAGCGGCGAGGTGACCCGGGTGACCGACAAGGCGTACAGCGGCTTTGCCCTTGACCGGGAAAAGAACATTGCCTATGTATGCCGCAACGAGACCGAAGTCTTTGCCGTGGATCTTTCCACCAACGAACTGACCAAAGTAGGCGATCTGCCTGCGGGCGGCAAGATCACCGGGCATCTGACCAGCGCCGATACCGGGCGCATTGCCTGCAGCTATCACCTTGCCAACAAGATCTATGCCCTGGTGATCCTGGATCCCGGCAAGGAAGCGGAGATCGTCTACCAAAGCGATTACCGTCTGGGCCATGCCCAGATCTGCCCCAGCGATGAAAACCTGATCTTCTATATCCACGAGACCGAAGGTGATGCCTTCCAGCGCACCTTTATGTGCGATGTGAAGGAGCATTATGTGCGCCCATGGTATGTGGAGCACCCCAACGAGTGGATCACCCACGAGGTATGGGCAGCCGACGGCACCGAAATGGCCTTTATGAAGCTCCACGGCAACATTCTGATCGGCGACAAGGACGGCAGACACTTCGACCACGCCGCCTACAGCGAGCAGCTGCTCCATCCCTGCCTGAGCCGGGACAAGAAATGGCTGGTAGCCGACCGCATCAGCTATCTGGGCGTTACCGTGCAAGAGGGCATCGTGCTCATCGAGCGCGCCACCGGCAAGCAGAAGCTGATCGCCACCACCGGCAGTTGCAAGACCGGCGCAGATCACCAGCACCCCTCCTTCAACCGTGCAGGCAATATGGTGCTGTTCAGCAACCCGGACAGGAATGGTATTGCGCAGGTATGCACCATCGATCTGGAACAGGTGATGAAAGACTGGTGACCCTTGGTTCTGCCCTTGGCAGACAACACAGCATATAACAGATACACAAGCAGGCAGCCCGCAGAGAACGATCTTCTCTGCGGGCTGCTCTTGTTTGTGTCGGTTTTTCTTACTTACGGCAAGTCTTTATTGCACAGAAAAGGGAGACCGACTTACGTCGGTCTCCCCGATCCAGTTACTTAATGCTTACGCATTTTGTACCGGTTGGTTGGTAATCAGTAATTACTGAGCCTTCCAAGCGTTGAACTGGTTCTGGAACTCGGCAAGGCAGGTCTGGAAGCCAGCGGCATCCAGGTCAGCCTGGTACTGAGCGATGTAATCTTCCACAGCGTCAGCGGGAACGCCACCGTTCTCCAGCACGAAGCCGTACTGATCGAACAGAGCCTGGCAAGCAGCGTATTCAGCCTCAACGGGGGTCTTGTTGAAGCGGAAGCCAGCAGCAACAGAGGTCACAGCGCCGCCGTTGAAGGCGTCGTACAGGTCAGCCTTGTTGTCGGGCTCGTTGTAGAGGGGGGTAACGATGGTAGCGTTGGCAGACTCCCACATGGAGTGGTTGTACTTTTCGCTGTTCTGGGTTACGTGCTGGATGGTCTGGCCTTCTTCCTGAGTGTAAGTGAAGTCCTCGCCCTCGATACCGAAGGTGTACATGTCAGCCAGCTTGCTGTCGGTGTACAGCAGACCCATGAAGTCGATGGCAGCCTTGATCTTGGCTTCATCGGTGGTGGTCACGGCGTAGCAGGAGCCCAGAGCGGAGGTGCTGTGAGCATAGCGCTGGGTGGCGGGAGTCATAACAACTTCCTGGCCATAGCGGCTGTTGGCTTCGGCGTTAACGGGGATGTCGGTCCACCAGGACATGGCCCAATCCTGAGACTGGGTGGTGGTGTCGGTGGTAACCTTGGTCCAGTCATCCTCGTGGATGAGGCCCATCTCGCCCCACTTGCCCATCAGCTTGCAGAAATCGACGTAATCGGCGGTAGCCAGTACGTTCACAACTTCGCCAGTAGCGCGATCCACAGCAAAGAAGTTGGTGGAAGCATCAGCGGTGAAGAAGTCGAACTTGTCGATGTTCCAGCGATAGAACATGGAGGTCTTCTGGGTGAGGTAGGGATACTTGATGCCGGCTTCCTTGGCCTGGATGAGCATGGGCTCAACGTCAGCCAGGGTCTTCACGGTGCTGATGTCCCAGCCGAACTGGTCCACAACAGCCTTGCGGAACATGAAGTCGTAGCCTTCTACGTTATCCTTGTAAACGGGGATGAAGTAGTTGCGGCCGTCGTACTTGGTGGCTTCCCACTGGCCTTCGGCCATGGAGCCGTACAGAGCGGTGCCGGGCAGGTAATCGGTGATGTCGGTCACAGCGTTGGCGGGAACCAGATCGTTGGTGCCGATGATGGACTCCCAGGAAGCAGTCCACAGCAGGTCGATCTCGTTGTTGGCCAGAGCCAGCTTGGCCTGGTCTTCGTACTCACCGGCCATGTCGGTCAGAACGATTTCAACATTGATCTTGTCAGCGATGTAGGCGTTGATGGCATCCTGAACCTTCTTGACCTGATCCTGATCAGGCTGAGCCAGGTTGAAGCACTTGCGCCATACGTTGATGACGACCTTCTCTTCAGCAGAGGCCACGGCCACAACGGACAGCAGCATGCAAAGAGCCAGCACCAGAGAAACGAGCTTTTTCATGGTAAATTCCTCCCATATTATTTATTCTTAACATTCCGTTTGCAGGAATGTCAGAAACAAGGTGAAGCGGGCATCAGCCCTTGACGGAACCAACGGTAAGGCCCTTGATGAAGTACTTCTGGAAGAAGGGGTACACCACCATGATGGGGCCGATAACCACGATAACCGTAGCCATGGTGGAAGAGTACTGGGGAATGGCACCGCCCATGGCAGCACGGACAGAAGCGGGCACGTTGGTGTTGTTCAGAAGGAAAGAGATGTTCTTCTGAATGTTAACAAGCAGCAGCTGCAGGGGCTTGAGCTTGTCTTCGCTGATGTAGAGCAGAGCGTTCTGCCAGTCGTTCCAGTAGGTGGTAGCCAGCATGAAGCCAACAGCAGCAAGGGAGGGCTTCAGCAGCGGCAGGGTAATCTGGAAGAAAGTGCGGTAGTCGCCGGCACCGTCGATCTTGGCGGCTTCCATCAGCTCACCGGGGATGCTGTTGGCGATGTAGGTACGAAGAATGATAACATTCATCGTGGAAACACACAAGGGGAGAATCAGCGCCAGAAGGCTGTTCTTGAGGCCGTAGTAACGGGTGAAGATCATGTAGCCGGAAAGCTGACCGCCGTTGAACAGCATGGGGATGAGCAGGAACAGGCTCAGGAAGCCGGCCAGCTTGAAGCCCTTACGGCTGATGGAGTAAGCATACATACTCATGACCAGCAGACCGAAGAAGGTACCGAACACGGTAACGAAGATGGTAACCGCATAAGAGGTGAACAGCTTGTTGCCGTACTTGAGCACGGAGTTCATACCGACCATGGACCACTTCTCGGGCCAGAAGGAGAAACCGTTCTGGTTGATGGTCATTTCGTCGGTGAAGGCAGAGATGAAGGTGAGCAGCACCGGTGCGAAGCAGAACAGCGTGAACAGCACAACGAAGAATGTCAGAATGGTCTGACCCACGATCTGCTTGGGCTGAATCTTCATGCCGGTGTTAAACTTAACGGGGGCGTTGGCAGCCGTCTTTTCCATGGATCCCACTCCTTTCTTAGAACAGTGCGTTTTCGGGCTCGATCTTGCGAACCATCCAGTTGGCAAAGAGCATCAGCAGGAGACCAATCACAGACTGGAAGAAAGAAGTAGCAGCCGGGAAGCCAAAGTTGGAGCTCTTGAAGATCTGACCCAGCACGTAGGAGTCGATAACCTGCGTGGTGGAGTACAGGATGCCGTTGTTACGGGTGACCTGATAGAACAGACCGGTATCGGAACGCATGACATTGCCGACGGAGAGCAGCAGCATAACGGTGATCATGGGCACCAGGGAAGGAATGGTGATGTGGCGGATCTGCTGCCACTTGTTGGCACCGTCGATCTCGGCGGCCTCGTAGAGGGAGGTATCGATACCTGCCAGCACGGACATATAAAGCACGGAGCCGTAACCGGTATCCTTCCAGATCTTAACGATCAGCAGGATCCAGGGCCAGTAGGCAGCCTTGGAGTAGAAGCTGACATTCAGACCCAGCGCATTGTTGATAAGACCGGTATCCTTGGCAAGGAATGCATACACGATGAACTGTACCGCAGCGTAGGAGATGAACACGGGGATGATCATCAGCGTCTGCATGGTCTTGGCGGCCTTCTTGAGGCGCATCTGGTCGATCATGATGGCCAGCGCCACGTTGAGGAAGGTGCCCACCACGGTGAACAGCAGGTAGTACAGCACCGTGTTCTTGGTCATGTTGACGAAGGTCTTCCAAGACTGGATGAGGAATTGGAAGTTATCCAGACCGCACCAGGGGCTGGCGAAGATGCCCAGCTGGTAGTCGAACTTCTTGAATGCCATCACCAGACCGGCCATGGGCACGTACATAATGAAGAACAGGATCAGGAAGCCGGGAAGAGCCATAACGATATGGGCTCTGTGTTTCCAAAGATTTCCGAAAAATGCTTTCACGGTGCCATCTCCTTTGGAATCGAAGATCATTCCTAATTTATTGTTACTGGGGCGTAGCCAGTTACAATCGGATGCGAGGCGGACGCCCCCTGATTTTTTGATTTGCCTGAAAACTGGAAAGCCGCCGATACAGCCTGCGGGAACCGGAACAACAACAACCGGTGAGAAAAACCGCAAGGATCGGTGGTTTTTGGAACGATCACCGCCGAAAACGTATTCGTACTTTTCGGCCTTCGCTCCTTTTGTCATAGATATCATAACTCCATGCTGTACAAATTGCAAGTGTTTTTTCTAAAATTTTGTGTATTATTTTTTGAAACTTGTACGTTTTGTCTGATGTTTTCGTTTAAAAGTACAATCTTTCGGGAGATTTACGAAAATATTTTCGTACAAATTACGCGGGCTATTTTTTCGTCAACTGCCCTTCGGATCTCTGTGCCGCAGGTGCAGATCCCACACTTGCGCTTCCGGCGGCGATTGGTTAAAATAGGTTCATCAACGAGAGGTGATACCAAATGAACCAAACCATTCTGATGCGACTTTCCGCCATTACGGACGAGGAGCAGGCCATCCTTGCAGGCAAACCGCTGGAGCCTTCCCGCTACGGCGAGGGCGAGCTTTTGACCGTATCCGGGCAGCGGCTGCTGCCCTCCTCCCGGATGATCACCCTGCGTCCCCACACCCGGTTTATTGCCTTTCCCGAGCACCGGCACGACTATGTGGAGATGCTCTACATGGTTACCGGACAGACGGTGCACCACTTTCCCGGCAAGGAGCCGCTGATCCTTGGGGCGGGCGATGTGCTGCTGATGGGGCGCAACGCCCAGCACGCCATTGAGCGCTGCGGCGAAGGGGACGTGGGCGTGAACCTGATCATCCAGCCCGCCTTTCTGGACGAAGCCCAGCGCGCCATCGGTTCGGGCAATGCGCTGGGGCGGTTTTTGCTGGAAAACATCAAGGAGGGCAAGACGGGGCTGCCCTATCTGCATTTCCGGGGCGGCGAACACCCCAGCGTGGAGGCGTTGATGGAAAGCATCGTCTGCGCACTGGCAAGCCCCAAACCCACCTCCCAGCGCATTCTGAAAACCTCCATCACCCTGCTTTTGATGTATATGCTGGAATATACCGACCATCTGAAAATGCCCCCTTCCGGTGGCAACGAGCTGGTGGTGAGCCTGCTGGAGGAGATCCGCCACCGGTACGCCTCGGTGAACCTGACCGAATTTGCCCGATCCCACCACGTATCCGCGCCCTATCTGAGCCAGACCGTGCGCAAGGCCACCGGGCTTACCCCCACCCAGCACCTGCAGCGGCGGCGGATCGATCAGGCAAAGAAACTCTTGCGGGACACCGATCTTTCCGTTACCGAGGTGTGCTATCAGGTGGGCTACAGCAATACCAGCCACTTTTACCAGCTGTTCACCCAGCTCTGCGGCATGAACCCCACCGAATACCGACATGTTAATTCAGGGCGCGAAAAGCCATAAAGTGGCGGCATATCGCAACAGGATGCCCTGTGCTACAATAAACCCAGCCAAACGTTCACAATTCCTATATTCAAAGGAGGCTGACCCATGGAACGCTTTGCCTGGATGGGACGCATCAAGCCCGGGATGAAGGCGGAATATAAACGCCGCCACGACGAGATCTGGCCCGAGATGACCGAGCTGCTCAAGAGCGCGGGCATCTGCAACTACACCATCTGGTCGGACGGAGACATTCTTTTTGGCTACTACGAGTGCGAAAAAGGCATCGCCTTTGCCGAAAAGACCCAGGCCCAGAGCCCGGTGGTGGACCGGTGGAACGAATACATGGACGATGTGCTGGAGCTGGTGATGGATCCCGTAACCGGCGCGCAGCCCAAGCTCGAGCAGATGTTCCTGATGGAGTAACCGCTATGAAGAAGATCTATCTTGCCATCGATATCGGCGCATCCAGCGGGCGGCACATCGCCGCATGGGTGGAAAACGGACGGATCGAGACCCGGGAGGTATACCGCTTTCCCAACGGTGCATCCATGAAAAACGGGCATCTGTGCTGGGATATCGAAGCGCTGGAAAACCACGTGGTCGCCGGTCTGAAGGCCGCAGGCGAGCAGCAGCTTGCCCCTGCCTGCATCGGCATCGACACCTGGGGCGTGGACTTTGTGCTGCTGGACAAGGCAGGCAACCGTCTGGGCGATGCGGTCGCCTACCGGGACAGCCGCACCGAGGGCATCGACCTTGAGCTGGAGCAGACCCTTTCCTTTGCCGGTCTCTACAGCATCTGCGGCATTGCCAAGCAGCCCTTCAACACCGTGTACCAGATGATCGCCCTTTTGAAGGAACACCCGGAATACCGGGAGGACGCCGCCGATTTTCTGATGATGCCCGAGTACCTTTCCTATCTTCTTACCGGCAAGCGCGCCCACGAATGGACCAACTGCACCACCGGCGCACTGTGCGATGCACACGCCACCTGCTGGTCGGAGATCATCCGCAGCGCGGCAGAGCTGCCCGACAGCTGGTTCACCGCCCCGCTGGTGCCTCCGGGAACGGCGCTGGGCTGCCTGAGCGATACTGTTGCCGCAGCGGTGGGCTATCAGGCGCAGGTGATTCTGCCCGCCACCCATGATACCGGCAGCGCCTACATGGCCGTGCCCGCCAGAGACAGCGGCGCAGCTTTCCTTTCCAGCGGCACATGGAGCCTGCTGGGCACCGAGCTGACCCAGCCCATTACCACCGAAGCAGCCATGAAGTCCGGCTTTACCAACGAGGGCGGCTACGGCAGCACCACCCGTTTCCTCAAGAACATTATGGGCATGTGGATGCTGCAATGCATCCACAAGGAGATCGACGGGGTCTATTCCTTTGCCGAAATGGCGCAAATGGCGCAGACCTCTGCCTATCCCTGCTGGATCGACGCTGCAGACAACCGCTTCCTTGCTCCCGAAAGCATGCTGGAAGAGGTAAAGGCCGCCCTGCGGGAAGCCGGTTCTCCCCAGCCCGAGAGCCTTGCCGATGTGCTGCGCGCCGTGACCATGGGTCTGGCGGTATGCTACCGGGATGCCATTGCGGAAATGAGCCGGGTGACCGGCAAGACCTTTACAAGCATCAACATCGTGGGCGGCGGCAGCCAGAACGTGGTGCTGAACCGGTGGACCGCCGATGTATGCGGTTTGCCGGTGTACGCAGGCCCCACCGAGGGAACTGCCCTTGGCAATCTTGCTGCCCAGATGATCGCCTGCGGCGAGTTTGCCGATCTGGCAGCCTTCCGTGCCGCACTGCCCGCAAGCTGTGAAATCCTCACCTATCTGCCGGGGCAGGAAAGCCCCGCTGTGTGATCGCATTTCTATTATATATTGAAAGGATGAAAACACCATGACGCTGTACGAACAGGCAAAAGCCCGTTACGAAGCCCTGGGCGTGGATGTGGAAGCCGCCCTTGCCAAGCTGGAGAAAGCCCCCATTGCCATGCACTGCTGGCAGGGCGACGACGTGCGCGGCTTCGATACCGACCCCACCAAACCCCTGACCGGCGGTATCCAGACCACGGGCAACTATCCCGGCCGTGCCCGCACCCCCGAAGAGCTGATGGCGGATATCGACATGGTGCTCCGGCTGGTGCCCGGTACCAAAAAGATGAACCTGCACGCCTCCTACGCCATTTTCGATGAGGAGAACGGCGGCTGGGCAGACCGTGACAAGCTGGAGCCCCGGCACTTCAAAAAGTGGGTGGATTTCTGCAAGCAGCGGGGGCTGGGCTGCGACTTCAACCCCACCTTCTTCTCCCACCCCAAGTGCGATCCCCTTACCCTGTCCTCCCCCAACGAGGAGACCCGGCGTTTCTGGATCGAGCACGGCAAGGCCTGCATCCGCATCAGCCAGTATCTGGCCGAAGAGCTGGGCCAGCCCTGCATTATGAACATCTGGACCGGTGACGGCTTCAAGGACATCCCCGCCGACCGGATGGGACCCCGTATGCGCTACAAGGCTGCCATGGACGAGATCCTCTCCGAGCCCTTCGATTTTGACAAAGTGAAGCCCTGCGTGGAAAGCAAGGTCTTCGGCATCGGCGTGGAGGCCTATACCGTGGGCAGCGCAGAATACGCCCTGCTCTACGCCGCACAGAACCCGGGCAAGTGCATCCCCCTGATGGACAACGGTCACTACCACCCCACCGAGGTGGTCAGCGACAAGATCCCCGCCCTGCTGAGTTTCTTCCCCGAGCTGGCGCTGCACATCACCCGCCCCATCCGCTGGGACAGCGACCATGTGGTGCTGCTGGACGACGAGACCAAGGAGATCTGCAAAGAGATCGTGCGCTGCGGCGGTCTGGACGGGCGCGTGCACATGGCCACCGACTATTTTGATGCTTCCATCAACCGCATCAGCGCATGGGTGACGGGTCTGCGCAACGTGCAGAAAGCCCTGCTGATGGCTCTGCTGACCCCCAATGACGACCTGAAGCAGCTGCAGGATACGGATCAGTTTACCGAGCTGATGGTGCGTCAGGAGGAAATGAAGACCCTGCCCTTCGGCGAGATCTGGAGCGAATACTGCCGCCGCTGCGGTGTGCCCGAGGACGGGCAGTGGTTCCCCATGGTGCAGCAGTACGAAAAGGATGTTCAGCTGACCCGCTGCTGAGACCCGACCCAGCCGGAGTGCAGGGGTTCTCCCCCGCTCCGGCGAACCCCGACCAAGACACACAGGAGGCAACAATCATGTCCATGACCGACATTACCATTGTTCAGAAATATATCCGCATGGCAAACGACGGCTGGCTGCAGGGCTGGCACGAGCGCAACGGCGGCAACCTGACCTACCGCCTGACCAAAGAGGAAGTCGCCCAGATGCGCCCCTTCTTTGACGAGATGCCCCGGGAGTGGGTATCCATGGGTGTTACCGGCGAAAACCTTGCCGGGGAATACTTCCTTTCCACCGGCAGCGGCAAGTTTTTCCGCAACGTGATCACCGATCCCGAAGACTCCATCTGCGTGGTGGAGATCAACCATAAGGGCGACAGCTACCGCATCGTGTGGGGTCTGGTAAACGGCGGCAAGCCCACCAGCGAGTTCCCCAGCCACTACATGAACCACTGCGTGCGCGCCAAGGCCACCGGCGGCGCACACCGGGTCATCTATCATGCCCACCCCGCCAACATTATCGCCATGACCTTCGTGCTGCCCCTGACCGACCGGGACTTCTCCCGCGCCCTGTGGAAGAGCGCCACCGAGTGCCCCGTGGTGTTCCCCGGCGGCGTGGGTGTGGTGCCGTGGATGGTGCCCGGCGGTGCGGACATCGCCCTGGCCACCTGCGAGAAGATGAAGGAATACGATGCTGCCGTATGGGCGCACCACGGTCTGTTCGCCTCCGGCCCCGATTTTGACATCACCTTCGGTCTGATGCACACCATTGAAAAGGCTGCGGAGATCTGGGTAAAGCAGAAGTCCACCGGTCTGCCCGAGCTGCAGACCATTCAGGACGACGAGCTGCGCGCCATCGCCCGGGATTTCAACGTACAGCTCCGGGAAGATTTCCTGGACTGACGATATGCGGGGGGCTGCCTTCCCCCGTCTGATCCGAACAAAACCGGCACAGCGGGACGACCGCCGTGCCGGTTTTGCATTTCCTCCTTCTTTATGGTAGGATCGGTACAGAATTTGCTGCGAAAAGGAGCGGGACAGAAATGCGGGATCTGCACATCGAACAGGAAATGTACCAAAAGGCCGTGGAGCTGATCCGGAGCCGGTACCCCACCGGCTGGGGCGGCGCAGGGGTGGTGCGCACCGCCAAGGGCAACTACTTTACCAGCGTTTCCATCGAGACCGCCAACGCCTCCGCCATTGTGTGCATCGAGCTGGGCGCTATGCTGGAAGCCCACAAATACAACGAAAAGGTGACCCATTGTCTCTGCCTGATCCGGGACGACGAGCATTCCCCCTTCCGGGTGCTGTCGCCCTGCGGCATCTGTCAGGAGCGGCTGCGCTACTGGGGTGAGGACGTACAGGTGGCGGTGACCACAGACGAAGAGGATCTGCGTTTTGTGGAGCTGCGTCAGTTACAGCCCTACCACTGGACGAACGCATACCCTGCGCATGAGCTGGAGCGGTGGCAGGGGGAGGAGTAATAAGAAAACGCGCATTCTATGGCGGGAGGATTGTTAAGGCACAATGGATCCGATAACGAACAAAGGAACATCCGGCGATCATGCCAGATGCTCCTTTTCTTTTGCAATCCAATGAACGCAACGCACCGGAACGGTGCGTATACTTGCGCCCTCTCAAACAGCAGGAAGTAAGTTTTTTCTTTCCCAACAAAAATAGCGTTTATTGGTTAGCTGAATCAATCTCACTTTGACGTTTCAATGCTCCGATGATTTCTCTTATGCTTGGATCACCTTTGATGGTACAACGAAGCCCGTCGAAGTTCACAGTGGTCAACAATTCCTTGAATATGTGCCAGAATCGTTTCATGGGTTTACGCTCCTTTCGAATTTATCTTATGGCAGCTTACTCAAAAAGAAAATGGTCAACCGCTGTTCTATGGGGAAAATTTGGACAAAGCATCTTATTTGTCCGTCAAATATTCAACATTGGTGGTTGGATCGTATGCCACACAAGTGTATACTAAATTCAGGAAGGTGAGATAACATGAAGCATGAGGTTACAACCTACAATACGAAAAAGTTGATTGCCAACACGCTAAAGGTGCTCATGCGCACTAAGCCTTTTTCAAAAATAACGGTGAGCGAGATCATTTCCACCTGCAAGATCAACCGAAAGACTTTTTACTACCATTTTGAGGATATTTTCGCGTTGCTTAAGTGGATGTTTGATGAAGAAGCCGTTGAGGTTGTAAAGCATTTTAATCTGTTTGTAGACTACGAATCGTGCATCCGCTTTGTTATGCAGTATGTAGATGAGAATGACTATATTATCAGTTGCATCGATGATTCGATCGGCAGGGAGGCAATGAAACATTTCTTTTACGCTGATTTTGTGAGCGTGATCACCTCAGTCATTGATTCTGCTATCGACAAGTATGGCAAGAAGATTGACCCTGCGTTTAAAACGTATGTGGCGCGGTTCTATGCCGAAGCACTATCCGGAATGCTGATTGACTGGGCGAAAGAGAAAGACAAACGCAACAGAGAAGAAGTCGTTGGCTATCTCACCACCATTATTGGCCTTGCGCTGAAAAGCATAGAAATATACGATCAGTAAAGAATAACGCCGTCTTTTTCATTAGGAAAAAGCAACGCGCCACACTTCACTTCAGTGTGGCGCGTCAGCTCATTGAAAAAGCGCGGGGTTTTCAGCAGTCTGAGCCCGCCGGGTGGCGGGCTTTCTGATCGTTGATCACTTACCGAAGGCGTCCTGATTCTGGTTGGGGCTGGATCGCTTTTCGATATCGGGTCTGCGGCGTTCGATGGCGGCCAGAGAGATCTCCACATCCTCTTCGGCTTCCTCGGCATCGAAGCAGCCCACGGTAACGCAGTCGCAGGGGCGGATGGTGTTCCATACGAAGTTGAGACCCACGAAGGGCGATACACGACCCGCCGCCATGGGCTTGATGGTCAGCACAGGTTTCTTGGCATCGTGGATGATCTGGTTGACGGTCTCAATCTCCACCTGCATCAGGAAGCCCATGCAGTTATAGATCTGGATATAGGTCTGCACATCGTATTCGTTCTCGTCCGAATAGGTGATCAGCTCGGGCATGTGGGCGGAAAGACCGGGGATCATGCCCTCCTGACGGATCATGTCCAGATAATCGGGCAGGCGGTCGATGATGTGCTTGTTCTTGTTGACCAGCGCCTCTGCGCTGGAGTGGTGCACCAGGCAGAAGGTGGCTCCGCAATCCCGGCTGCGGCGGATGGTGGCGCGTGCCTGACGGCGGCCCTCTTCCGTATCATCCACGTTGATGATGGGGGTATCGATCAAAATCAGCTTTTTACCGGTCTTCTCCTGGGCGTACTGCACGGCTTCCTGCATGACCCGCTCCTGTTGGAGGGGGCCCATGATGGTATCCACGCCCCGATCCAGAAAGGTCTTGAGCATGGGGAAAGCCTTTTCGCCGTCGGAAAACTTGCGGATGATCTGGTGATCCTGCGCCGGGCTGCGATGGCTCCAGCCCAGCATCCAGTTAGTGCCGATGATCATCCGGGACAGGGATACCCCTGCCACATCCGTACGGGGAAACAGAATCTCGCTCATAACAAAATGCCTCCGTTTGATGATGTTGTGAAACGTTCCATGCCCAACGGGCATTCCTCTACGCATCAGTATACGGGTGAAAGAGCGTTTTGTCAAAGAAAAAACGCGACGGAAAATGCGTTCCGGGTATTGCGTCCGCCCCCTCCCCGCGCTAAACTGAAGAAAGAAGAAGAATCCCCCGGAGGATCGTTTATCCATGTTTACCGCCTTTCTGGATCAAAACCCCATGCAGGGGCTGCTGACCCGCTTGCCCCGCTGCCCCTTTCCCGCTATGGAAGACCGGGCAGCATGGGAAGCCCTGCCCGAAGCGGACAAAGCCGATCTGCTGGCACTGGCCGAGGGGTGCGGCGCGCCCTATCCCCTGCTGCGCGCTACGGATTTTCTTGCCTTTATACGCAGCGGCAGCCGTACCGTATACGAGCAGCCCTATTTCTACCGCCGCCGCAAGCTGATCGCCTCCGCCCTGCACTGCTGCCTTACCGGCAGAACCGAAAGGCTGGACGACGTGATCGACGGGCTGTGGTGCATCTGCGAGGAAAGCAGCTGGGTGATCAGCGCGCACAACATCAACCCTGTTCCCGGTGGGCTCAGCCCCGGCGAAAAGCCGCTGCCCGACCCGGAGGATCCCTACATCGACCTGTTTGCCGCCCAGACCGGGATGATCCTCGCCTGCGTGTGCGCCCTGCTGGCAAAACCGCTGGACAGGGAGACCCCCATGCTGCGCCGGCGGGTGGAGCGGGAGATCCGGCGCAGGATCACCGAACCCTTTCTGAGCCGGGAGGATTACTGGTGGATGGGGGTGCTGCGGAAGGATCTGTGCAACTGGACGCCGTGGATCCTTTCCAATATTCTGTGCATCGCCGAATTGCAGGCAGGAAATCTGCCGGAACTGGCGGTTGTCTGCGACCGCGCCTGTCGCATACTGGATCGCTGGCTGGCGGTGCTGCCTGCCGACGGCGGCTGCGATGAAGGTACCGCCTACTACAACATGGCAGGGGGCGCGCTGCTGGATTGTCTGGAGCTGCTGGAGCGCATCACCGACGGGCGCATGGTTTTCTGGCAGGAGGAAAAGATCCGCAATATTCTGGCGTTTCCGCTGGCGACCCGGCTGGAGGGCGGCTGGTTCGTCAACTTTGCCGATTGCGATGCCCGCCCCCAGCTCTGCGGCGAGCGGCTGCAGCTGGCAGGCAAAAAGCTGGGGATGCCCGCCCTGACTGCCCTGGGGCTTGCCCACCGGGGTACGCCCTCGGAGCAGCTGGCGGATGTGCCCCATTTTAGCCGGCTGCTGAACCGGCTGTTCCACCCGGCGGCGCAGCTGCCCGCTGCGCCCTTTCCCCGGCGGGATGTATGGCTCGGGGATCTGCAACTGCGGGTCTTTGAGCAGGACGGCATGATCCTTTGCGCCAAGGGCGGGCACAACGGCGAATCCCACAACCACAACGATGTGGGTTCCTTTATCCTGCAGGTGGACGGGCAGCCCGCCGTGGTGGATGCGGGCAATATGGTCTATACCGCCAAGACCTTTTCCCACGAGCGGTACACCCTGATGAACACCCGCGCCGCCTACCACAACCTGCCCCTGATCGGCGGGGAGGAGCAGCAGCCCGGAAGCCGGTTTGCCGCCCGGGATGTGCAGCGGCTGGCGGACGGGCTTTCGCTGGAGCTTTCCCGGACCTACAGTGAGGCAGCGGGCCTATGCAGCTTCAGGCGCAGCATGCGGCTGCAAGGCGGCGGCATGGAGCTGCGGGACAGCATTTCCCTTGCAGCGGCAAAGCCGGTCACATGGGTGTTCATGCTCCGGGAGAAACCGGTGATCCGCGAGGGACGGGCGGTATCCGGGTGCATCGAGCTGGCGCTGCCCGCCGGACTTACGGCCCGGACGGAGGAGATCCCCGTTACGGACAGCCGTATGGCGAAAAACTTTCCCGGCTCCCTGTGGCGGCTGCTGGTGACCGCTGCCCCCGCGGAGGTGCACGAAGGATGCTTCCGCATCCGGCGGGCGACCGGGACTCTGTAATGTTCCAGGCACGAAACCGAAAGGATGGTCATACCATATGGATCGTTTGTTTGACGCCCATCGGGTGCGCCCCTCCCGGGAAGCCGCACCCCTGTGGAATTTCCGTACTCTTGACGAAGGCGGGTTGGAAAGCCCCGTCAAAACGCTGGTACCCGGCGTCTGGGAGACCCTGCCCCGGCTGCGCAGCTACCGGGGGCGCGGCGTTTTTGAACAGGCCATCACCTGCGGGGGCAATGTACGCTTTCTTTTCGGCGGGGTCAGCTTCCGGGCAAAGGTGCTGCTGGACGGGCAGGAGCTGTGCAGCCACTACGGCGCGTACACCGCCTTTGAAGCCCTTGCGGAAAATCTGCCCTTTGGCAAGCATACCCTGACCGTGGAAGCGGACAACCGCTTCGGGGAGGATTCTGCCCTGCACATTCCCAACGATTACTATTCCTACGGCGGCATCACCCGCCCGGTGATGATCCAGCAGCTGGGGGATGCCTACATCACCCGCATGCAGGTGACCCCCGCCATGACCCCCGAGGGCTGGCGGGCAGACATCCGGGTGTGGGTACGCAGCCTTTCCGATGTGCCTGCCGCCTGCTATCTGCGCATCACCATTCCCGGGCTGTGCGAGCAGGGTATGCCCGTACGCCTGCAACCCCGGCAGGAGACCATGGTGCACTGCGCCGTCACCTGCCCGGATGCGGTGGCGTGGCAGCCCCTGCAGGCAAAGCTCTACACCATCGAAGCCCGGCTGGAAAAGGACGGTATCCCCGTGGATGACCTGATCGACCGGTTTGGCTTCCGGGAGGTGAAGGTTGAGGGCCAGAGCATTCTGCTGAACGGGAAAAAACTGCTGCTGAAGGGCTTCAACCGCCACGAGGACTACGGCGCATTCGGCTGCGCCATCCCGGTGAGCGCCATGTACGAAGATCTGAGCCTGATGCTGGATCTGGGCTGCAATTGCGTGCGCACCTGCCATTACCCCAACGACCCCCGTTTCCTTGATCTGTGCGACGAGCTGGGCATTCTGGTCTGGGAGGAATCCCACGCCCGGGGTCTGAGCGAAAAGCGGATGCGTAACCCCCATTTTCTGGAGCAGACCTTCCTGTGTACCCGGGAGATGGTTCAGCAGCACTACAACCACCCCTCCGTCTTTATCTGGGGCTGCCTGAACGAATGCGCCGACGATACGGAATACGGGGCAGACTGCTACCGGCAGGTCTACCAACTGCTCCGGCAGCTGGATGCAAGCCGCCCTGTGACCGCCGCTTTGCTGGAGCGGGCAGGCGGGCTGGTGTTCGGCGATTCGGACGTGGTCAGCGTAAACCTGTACCCCCAGTGGTACTATAGCGGCGCGACAGGGGAGCAGATCGCCGCCAAGGTGGATGAGATCCACAAAAACGGCGGCGCGGGCAAGCCCATCATCCTCAGCGAGATCGGCGCAGGGGCCATTTACGGCTACCATGATCCGCTGGGCGAGAGCAAGTGGTCGGAGGAGCGGCAGTGCACCATCCTTCGCAGGCAGATCGAAGCCGCTCTTACCAACGAAAACCTGAGCGGTATTCTGCTGTGGCAGTTTGCCGACTGCCGCGTAACCGAGGAGGAATGGTTCGACAAGCGTCCCCGCACTTACAACAACAAGGGCGTGGTGGACGAATACCGCCGCCCCAAGATGAGCTATATGCTGGTACGGGAGCTGTTTCGGCGGTGACCCGGCAGGGTATACCTGAAGCAGGGGGCTTGCACGGGTTCCCGGAAGCCCCTGCCATTGACACAAATCGCCCGGTCGGGGTATGCTGTCCCCGACCCCGATAACAGGAGGAATCAAGAATGAAACAGTTGATGCGCAATGCCCTTTCCCTGCTGCTGACCCTGTGCCTGCTTCTGTGCCTTGGCGCAGCCGCCGAGACCGTCCCCCATGGCGATCTGCCCACCCGCGGGCTGATCCTGCCCATGACGCAGGAGGATCTGGACAGCGGTCTGGAGCTTTACACAGTGGTCTACCCCACCCAGCTGGTCCCCCAGCTGCCCACGCTGGATCTGTACTTCAACGATCTGCCTGCCCAGGAGGCTGTGCTGGCCGCCTATACCGATGCACAGCTCAGCGACCCGGACATGCAGCAGGAGATCATGACGGCATACTACGAGCATGTGTATCTGGTGGGACGGGTGTTCCTGTTTGAAGAAGCCCTGCGGGACGAATGGGAATCCGCCGGGGTGACCCCCGCCCAGCTGACCGGGGTGGAGACCGCCCATATCATGGGCGAAAACGACGGCTATGTGTACGTTGCCATGACCTTTGAGGGCATGAATACAGCGGATGATCCCGCGCTGCAGCAGCAGATCGCCGCGGCGGAGACACGCGCCGCAGAGCTGCTGGCAGAGGCGCAGTACCAGCCCATCCAATTTGCCGAAGGCGAACTGACCGAGCCGCTCAACGCCTTCCCCGCCTTTACCACCACCGACCTGATGGGCAACACGGTATCCAACGTGGTGTTCAGCGGCAAGGATCTGACAGTGGTGAACGTGTGGGCCACCTACTGCGGCCCCTGCATCGACGAGATGGACGAGCTGGCGGCGTGGAGCGCATCCATGCCGGAAAACGTGCAGCTGGTGGGGCTGGTAAGCGACCTGTACAGCCTTGAGGACACCGAAACGCTGGAGACGGCGCAGATGATCTGCGAAGCCACGGGGGCGGACAGCTACCTGCATCTGGTGGCATCACAGGACTTCGTCCCCCTGCTGAGCACCGTGGTGGGCGTACCCACCACCTTCTTCGTGGACAGCACCGGCGCGATCGTGGGCGAACCCATCGTGGGCGCGAACGTGAGCGGCTGCATGGCCTTTGTGGAGGAATACCTGAATGGGCAGCAGTAAAGAAGCACGGATGACCGCCCTGCGCATTTTGCTGTTGACCGGGGCGGCGGTGATGATCGCCGTCGGGGTCAGCCGGGGCGAGGTAGGCATGGTGCTGAAAAAAGCCGTGGTGCTGTGCCTTGAATGCATCGGTCTGGGGTGAGAGAGATGAAAATTTCGCAGAAATGGAAGCGGAAAGCCATTCAGATCGCCGCCTTCGGGCTCAACAACTGCCATGTGGGCAACTTCTTCCAAAAAGGCGGCGCAAAGCTGTACACCGGCAAGTGGAAGCAATTCTGCGCCCCGGGGCTGAACTGCTACTCCTGCCCCGCCGCCTCCCTGTCCTGCCCCATCGGTGCGCTGCAGGCGGTAAGCGGCTCCATGAAGCTGGACTTCAGCTTCTATGTGGTGGGCTTTCTGCTGGCGGTGGGCGTTGTGCTGGGCCGATGGGTCTGCGGCTTTCTGTGCCCCTTCGGGCTGATCCAAGAGCTGTTTGCCAAGATCCCCCTGCCGAAAAAGAAGCTGCGGCTGCCCCGATTTGCCAAGTACATCAAATACGGTGTGCTTGTGGTATTTGTGATTTTGATGCCGGTGCTGGTGACCAATGTGGTGGGCATGGGCGACCCGGCCTTCTGCCAGTACATCTGCCCGGCAGGCACGCTGGAGGGCGGCATCCCGCTGGTAAGCACCCGCCCGGAGCTGCAAAAGACCGTGGGGTGGCTGTTCGGCTGGAAGATGCTGGTGCTCGCTGCCACGGTGGTGGGCTGCGTGCTTGTCTACCGTTTCTTCTGCAAGACCCTGTGCCCGCTGGGGGCGATCTACGGTCTGCTGAACAAGGTGAGCTTCTACCGGCTGACGGTGGATGAAGAAAAATGCATCCATTGTGGCAAATGCGCACAGGTCTGCGGCATGGATGTGGATCCGGTCAAGCACCCTCAATCGATGGAGTGCATCCGCTGCGGCGAGTGCGCCAAGGCATGCCCCACGGGAGCGATCCGGCTGGGGTTCGGGGTGTACCGGAGGAAGGAAGCACCCAAGGAGGCGGCACAGGCTGCCGGAGCTGCGCCTGTCCCGAAGATGGAGGGCGGCTGCGGCGGGCATTGTGCGCAGTGCGGGAAGTGCGGGACAAAGCGGGATTGATGCCGAAACAAAGCCCTGCTGTACACAAGACAACACAAGGAGAATGCCTCATGTTCTTACGCCGATACTGTTCTTTGTTTCTGGCATTTCTGGTATGCCTTGGCTGTGTGTCTTCCGCTTCGGCGGTTGCACTGCAAGCCATAGACGATGACCCCTATCTGCAATGCGCCAATGCCTACCTGATCCTGACGGGCAGCGTTGAGGGTTCGGCCGAAGAGGCGCTGGCGACCCTGCTGACCCACGCCGAAGCCGACTTCATTACCGCCCAGTGCATGCTGGGTACATTGTACGATTTCGGCGAGAGCGTGCCGCAGAGTGCAGAGGAAGCAGAAAAATGGCTGAAGCGGGCAGCGGACAGCGGTCACCCCATGGGGCTGTATTATCTGGGGCATCTGTATGCCAGAGGGGCTTCCACCCCCACAGACTACGAAATCGCACTGCAGTTGTATCTGTCTGCCGCACAGATGGGCTATCCGCCGGCGCAGTTCGACGCAGGCAATCTGTATCTGGAGGGCAAGGGTACGGAAGCCTCGCTGACCGAAGCCTTGTACTGGTACGAAGCTGCCGCCGAGCAGGGCTACAGTGATGCGCAGGTGAATCTGGGCGTAGAGCTGTTGGAAAACCCGCTCTGCCTCGACCGGAAGAAGGCGCTGGAATGGTTCATGGCGGCTGCGGAGCAGGGGGATGCAAACGGACTGCACAATGTGGGCTACTGTTATTACATGGGGTACGGCACAGAGCAGAGCTACACCCATGCAATGAAGTGGCTGCTTTCGGCTTCTGAGCTGGGGCATTGCGCCTCGGGGCTTTACATTGGTAATATGTACTACTTCGGCGAGGGCGTGCGGCAGGATCTTACCGAAGCCTTCAAGTGGTACAGCATCTCTGCGGAGCGCGGACTCCCAGAGGCGCAGCTGGTGCTCGGGGTGCTGTGTGAACACGGCATCGGCACGGAGCGGGATCCGGAGCAGGCTGCAAAATGGAATAAAGCCGCAAACGATCAGGGATACTACATCACATGGGAAAACACATGGGCTTATCTGAGCGAAGCCATGCATCTGGAAAAATAGCACAGACAAAAGCCCTGCATGATGAATGCGCATCATGCAGGGCTTTATTACATTTCCATCATCCCCCACCCTGCGCCCGTGAAACGGGCGCAAACGCGGGATTCCAAAGGGCCTCAGGCCCTTTGGCGGGTTCAAGGGCAGAGCCCTTGCCCCGGGCGTGGGAGGCAGCGCCTCCCACCGTCTCTCCCCCCGTTACTTGAGTCGCACCGCCTTCTCCTGCGCCGTGAGGCACAGTTCGGCGGCTTTGAAGCAATGGTGCTGGGTCATGGCGATCTCGGTGCGGTTGAGGCAGTCCAGGATCAGCTCGCCGAAGAAGGGGCAGCCGATGCCGTCGGCGTTGTAGTACTTCTCCTGCTGCTGGTTGACCAGAAATACGTGGTCGCCGCCTTCCATATCGGTGGTGATGTTGACGTATTTGCGCAGCTCGATGTAGCCCTTGGTGCCGATGATCAGGGTGCGGCCGTCGCCCCAGGTGCGCAGCCCGTCGGGGGTGAACCAGTCCACACGGAAATAGTTGGTGGTGCCTTTTGCGCCCACGATGTTGCAGTCGCCGAAATCCTCCAGCTCGGGATGATCGGGGTTGGCGTAGTTGGCGATACGGCTGTAGGTGACCTCCGCTTCTTCCTCGCCGGTAAAGTACATGTACTGCTCGATCTGGTGACTGCCGATATCGCACAGGATGCCGCCGTACTTCTCCCGTTCGAAGAACCAGGCGGGGCGGGCATGCGCCATGAGCCGGTGGGGACCGAAGCCTTCCACGTGCACCACTTCGCCGATCTCGCCGGCGGCGATCATCTGCCCGGCAAGGGTGGCAGCCTGGCAATGGATGCGCTCGCCGTAGTAACACATATACTTGCGCCCGGTGGCCTTGACCATTTCCCGGGCGGCGTTGAGCTGCGCCATGGTGGTGAAGGGGGCTTTGTCGGTAAAGTAATCCTTGCCCGCGCCCAGCACCCGCAGACCGAAGGGGCCGCGCTCGCTGGTGATGTGGGCACCGGCGATGAGATGGGTATCCCGGTCCAGCAGCACCTGCTCTTCGGTAAGGGCGACCTGCACTTGCGGGTAGGTCTTGACAAAGTTGGCCACCTTGTTGGGGTCGGGATCGTAGACATACTTGAGGGTGCCACCCGCCTCAAGAAGGGCGTTGGTCATGCCGTAGATATGGCCGTGATCCAGATGGGCAGCGGAGAAAATGAACTCGCCCGGCTTTACCACAGGGGCGGGCTTGCCCTTGGGGGCATAGGTCATGCCGTTGGAAGCGTCAACTTTCATGGGGTTGCCTCCTTACTTTTTGTAGGTGCTGCCGAGGGTGATCTCGCCGCCCAGATCGGCGGCAGAGGTGGTTTTCTCGTAGAAATGGGGTACATTTTTCATAATGCCCTCCACGGTGTAGAAGGGATCGTCCTTGCTGAGGGGCAAAGACACGGTCTGCCCCACGGAGCCGGACTTGAAAATGGCGGTGATCAGCTCGATGGTGCGCCGCCCGTCCTCGCCGCCGATGGCTACATCGCAGCCGGTCTCGATGGCGGTGAGCACGTTTTCCAGCTGCCCGTCATGCCCTTCCCACTTTACTTCGGGCAAAGCGTTGGCATAGTCGGCGATCTGCTTCTCCAGCTCTTCGTTGCGCCGGGGGAAGCCGTTGCCCATGGATTCGGAAGCGTAGCAGGCAAAGGGTGCGGCGATCTTGGCCTTCTCGCACTGGAAGACCAGCTGCTGCTCCTCGCCGTGGTGCACCACAGAGGCGGTCAGCTGGGCAAGGGCTCCGGGATACTGGAGAATGCTGGCGGAAAGATCCTCCACCTCGGCATTGTCGTGGGCTACATTGGCAAGGATGCTGCTCACCTTCTCGGGCAGACCCATCATCCACGCCAGCATATCGATATGGTGCACGGCATGGTTGAGGGTGCAGCCGCCACCCTCTTTTTCCCACGTGCCGCGCCACCACAGGTCGTAGTAACAATGGCCGCGCCACCAGAAGCTGTCCACCTGGGCGGAGCGCACCGGACCTGCCAGACCGCTGTCCAGCAGGGCCTTCAGGTTGGCGATGGGCTGACGGAAACGGTTCTGGGCAATGATGGAGAGCTTTTTGCCGCTCTCGTCCCGGGCGCGGAGCATGGCATCGCATTCCTCAAGGGAAGCCGCCATGGGCTTTTCGCACACCACGTTCTTGCCCGAACGCAGGCAGTTGATGCTGATGGAGGCATGCACGTAGGGAGGGGTGCATACATCCACCAGATCGATATCCTCCCTGGGAAGGATCTTCAGGTGGTCGTCGTACACATCCGCTTCCAGCCCGTAGCGTTCTTTCATGTGCTGCGCCTTCTCGGGTACGATATCCACCAATGCGACAATCCTGCACCGGTCGGGGAACTTGAGGTATGCCTGCACATGGGCATTGGAAATGCTGCCTGTGCCTACGATTGCAACACGGATCATTGGGTTTGCACCTCCATTTGGTTGTACGGTTTCGTTAGGGGTATGATACGCCCGCACAAGCCCTGCGGGCTATGGAATACCTGCAACAAATTATGCAGATACTGCACAAACGTTTTCCCAAACCATGCGGTGTGCTGCTCAGTCTGTGCGTTTCGGGTCCTTCTGGGCATCCTTGCTGCGCTTGCGGTAGGCCGAAGGCGACATACCCGCCATCTTGGAAAACACCCGCAGGAAATTGGAATAATCATTGAAGCCGCAGCGGTACGCCACTTCCCCCAGGGGAATGGCTTCGCTGATCATGGCCTTTGCCATCTGCACCCGGCGGTGCAATACGTAATCGTATACGCTGCGCCCGGTATAGCGTACAAACTCGTGGCTCAGAAAGCTGACGCTTACGCCGAACTGGTGGGCAAGGGCTTCCAGCTTCATCTGCTGGGTGTAGTTTTCATTAATATAGGAAAGGATCTCGTGCATTACCTCGTTGACCACGATGGGCTCGGTGGTGGTCTTGGCGTGCTTCATGTTGCGGCACACCACAGAGAGGAAATTGAGCATGCGCACATGGTTGGCAAAGCGGGTGGTGGAAGAGGTGGTGTGCAGATCCTGCGCGATCTGGCTGATGTATTCCTTACAGGCCAGTGCATCCTCGTGGGGCAATTGGAAATGGCACTGCCCGTTCTGGATGTACTTGTTGAGGAAGTTTTCCAGATCCAGCACACCCGCGCCGCAGGTTTTGAGCATGGTGGGGGTAATGTAGAGGAAGGCGCGCTCGTAATCCATGGGCGCGCTTTCGCCGATAAGCCCGTGCATGCAAAAAGGCGGCACAACCACCAGCTGGTCGGCATCCAGGGGATAGACATTGTTGTCTACGCAGTAGAACTTTGCGCCTTTGTAGTGGATGTACAGCTCGTAAAAATCGTGGCAGTGCAAGCCGTACAGCCCCCAGGCTTCGTCGTGGCGGTAGCAGGCATCATAATCGTGGCGCTCGTTGTTCATCCCTTCGAAGGATGCGGCGGAACGGATGGCAGGGTTCATGGATACTCCTCCTGTATGGCTGTGGGGGGTGCAAAACGAACTTGATATGCATATATTTTAACACAAAAGCGAATTTTTCCTATCATTTTGTTCAAACGTGCAGCATTTGCATAGATGCAGACAGTATTTGCACAATTGATTAACGGGGTTACGAAACTTTCTTTCACAATGCAGGATATGCATACATCCAAGCAGAATAAACGTGGAAAAGGTGCATTGGGGAAACGTATAATGAAAGCAGCAACGAATGGAAGAAACGGTCGTATTTCGGCCTTATTTCCCATACCACAAAGGAGGTAGCACAATGACCACCGCAACCAAGCCCCGCCGCAAGACCGGCTGGCTGAAGCGCGACTGGCGGCTGTATCTGATGCTGCTGATTCCCGTTGTCTGGTACCTGTTGTTCTGCTACAAGCCCATGGCAGGCGTAGTGATCGCCTTCCAGAAATACAGCATGGTAAAAGGCATGTGGGGCAGCAAATTCGTAGGCTGGAAAAACTTCGAATTTGTTATGAAGCAGCGCGACTTCCTTCCCGCCCTGCAGAACACCCTGTACCTGAACCTGCTGGGGCTGATCGTAGGCTTCCCCGTACCGGTGGTGCTGGCGATCATGCTCAACGAGATCCGCTCCAGGGGCGTTAAGCGGGTAAGCCAGACGCTGCTGTACCTGCCCCACTTCCTGAGCTGGATCATCATCGGCGGTATGATGCTGAAGATCTTCGCCCCCACCACCGGCGTGGTGAACGCCACCCTGCTGCGCTGGGGCTGGATCGATCAAAACATCCCATTCCTGACAGACGGCGTTGCCTGGCAATGGACATACACGCTGATCGGCGTATGGCAGAACATGGGCTGGGGTACGATCCTCTACCTTTCCGCCATTACGGGCATCAACATGGAGCTGTTCGAGGCCGCCAAAATCGACGGCGCCAACAAGCTGCAGCAGATCTGGCACGTTACGCTGCCGGGCATCCGCTCCACCATCGTGGTGCTGCTGATCCTGAACATCGGCCAGATGATGAACATCAGCTTCGACCGCCCCTACATTCTGGGCAACACGCTGGTGCAGGACTACTGCGACGTGCTTTCCACCTACGTGTACCGCACGGGCATTACCAATGCCAAGTTCGACCGCGCCACCGCCATCGGTCTGTTCCAGTCCGTGGTCGGCTTCATCATGATCACCGCAGCCAACTTTGTTACCAAGCGGCTGGGTGAAGACGGTATCTGGTAAGAAAGGAGGAGAACGCAAATGACGACGGTTCCTGCCTCTGTACAGATGCACAAGCCAAAATCCAAATGGACGCCCGGTCAGATTATTCTGGTAGCGATCATCTTCGTGTTCGTGCTTACCTGCGTACTGCCCTTCCTGAACGTGATCGCCATCTCCTTCAGCTCCAAGTCTGCCATCCTGCGCGGCGACGTCTCCTTCTGGCCGGTCGAGTTCGAAACCAAGGCCTACGACATCATCTTCTCCGACAAGACCATGATCGACTGCCTGTTCTACACCATCAAGCTGACGATCATCTACACCGCTCTTGCCATGGTGCTGACCATTCTGATGGCTTACCCCCTTACCAAGAAACGCCTGAAGGGGCGCAAGTTCTTCAACCTGCTGGCCCTGTTCACCATGTACTTCTCCGGCGGCACCATCCCGATCTACCTGAACGTGCGCGACTTCGGCATGCTGGACACCATGTGGTCGCTGATCATTCCCGGTCTGCTTTCCACATACAACATGATCATTATGAAGAGCTTCTTCTCCTCCCTGCCCAACGAGCTGGAGGAAGCCGCCACCATCGACGGCGCAAACGACTTCCAGATCCTGCTGCAGGTCTATCTGCCGCTGTCGCTGGCATCCATCGCCACGCTGACGCTGTTCTACGCCGTTGGCAAATGGAACAGCTTCGCCGATGCCAAGTACTACATCCAGACCAAGGCGCTGCAGCCTTTGCAGCTGCGGCTGTACAACATCATCAAGGGTTCTACCGCTGTTGATGTTACCGCCATCGAGGGCAATGCCAACAGCAATGCCCAGAACGTTTCCGAATCCATAGAATCGGCAACCATCATCTTCGCCACCCTGCCGATCCTTGTGGTATACCCCTTCGTGCAGCGCTACTTCGTAAGCGGCGTTACCATCGGCGCTGTGAAGGGCTGATCCCCCCGGTACCAATACCGCCCGTGTGCGGTAAATAATAAAGAGGAGTTGGACCCACATGAAAAAAATGTTGTCTCTCGTGATGGCTCTGGCGCTGATCATCAGCTGCCTGTGCCTGCCCGCCTCCGCTGAGGTGGCCTACACCCAGACCCTGCGCGTGGAAGTGTTTGATCGCTCCATCGCCGGCCTGAACATCGAAGACTGCTGGCAGCTGCATTATGCCCAGAAGAACTTCGGCGACCCCAACGGCATCAAGATCGAGTTCGTGCCCGTTTCCCGCTGGGAGGAAGGCGACATCCTGACCACCCAGTTCAATGGCAAGACCGCTCCCGACATCTGCGTTACCTATAACGGCGACCTGGTGAATGCCGCTATCGCAGACGACGGCGTGAAGGCTCTGGACGATCTGATCGCTCAGTACGGCCAGAACATCGTCAGCTTCCTGGGCGAGACCCTGCTGGCCTACGGCGCCTTCGATCCCGATGGCGACGGCGTGAAGACCCAGTACACCATCCCCGCCCGCCGTATCTCCGTTGTGAACCAGGGCGCTTTCGTCCGCGCTGACTGGCTCAAGACCCTGGGCATGGAAGAGCCCAAGACCATCGAAGATCTGGAGAAGTATCTCTACGCTGCCAAGGAACAGAATCTGGGCGGCGAGATGACCATCCCCTTCAACTATGGCATCTTCACCTCCAACCCCATGTTCGCTCTGCGCCACTACATCAACGCTTTCGTTGACTTCTCCCAGGTTACCGAGGAAGACTGGGTGGCTCTGAAGGACAACCCCGAGTTCCTGCCCGGCGCTCAGGAAATGTTCAAGATGCTCAACAAGTGGTACCACGACGGCATCCTGTACGAGAACTTCGCTATCGATACCGACAGCACCATCGGCGACACCTACATGACCATGGGTAACTTCGGTTACTTCATGCAGCAGTACGACCAGCCCTGGCGTACCGACAAGAACTACCAGGCTGAAATGGCCAAGAACGTTGAAGGCGCTGAGTGGATCCCCGTGAACTGCTGGGCCAACAAGTACGACGGCCGCACCCTGCATGACAACTACGACGCCGCTGGTCTGACCGTGTTCATCCCCTACTGGGTAAGCGATGAGACCGCCAAGGCCGCCGTCATGTACCTCGACTGGATGTGCCAGCCCGAGAACATGTTCGCTCTGCAGAACGGTACCGAAGGCATCAACTACGAGAAGCTGAACGAGAACGGCCTGCCCGTTGGCGCCAAGCCCACCGAAGAAGTGCCCGATGAAAACAAGCTGCATGCCGGCGACGTGGCCTTCATGTCCAACGGCTACTACTTCGGCGACGACGAGAAGAACGCTGCTTACGTGGCTATGAGCTTCCCCGGCTACGAAGAGAACGTTGCCAAGTCCGTGCTGTATGCCGGCAGCGACGCCTGGACCCAGATCAGCTTCACCGTGCCGATCGAGGCTGCTACCGACTACTCCGCCACCGTTATGAGCAAGCAGAACGAGCTGATCGCCCAGATCATCAGCTGCGAGCCCGAAAACTTTGACGCCGTTTGGGCCGAGTACACCCAGGCTATCCTGGATGCCGGCGCTGACGAAGTGATCGCCGCCTACCGTGAGGCCTATCAGGCTGGCAACTACCGCGGCACCTTCCCCGGCACCAAGTAATCCACAAACCTGAGTAACCCTTCGGGGGACTGCCACCCGGCAGTCCCCCGATTTTGTACCTTGTTATGTCGGGTTTGTCCGTTGACTTTTTTGTATGTCTGGTGTACCCTTGCAGACACAGAAAAAAGCCAACGCAAGAATGCATACCGCAGGGGGGTACCCACCATGGATAACGTAAGGATCGGCGTGATCGGACTGGGCAATATGGGTTCGGAGCACTGCCGGTTGATCCTGTCTGAAAAAGCGAAGAATGTAGAGCTGTGCTGCGTTGCCGACCGCCGCCCGGAGCGGCGGGAATGGGCTGCAGCCTCCCTTCCTGCCCATGTAAAGGTCTATACCGAGGGCGCAGAGCTGATCCGGGAAGCCAAGTGCGACGCGGTGATGATCGCCGTGCCCCACTACCAGCACCCGGAGCTGAGCCGCGCCGCCCTGGAACGCGGGCTGCATGTACTGTGCGAAAAGCCTGTGGCTGTCTACACCGCACAGGTGCACCCCGTGCTGGAGGCCGCAAAAAGCAGCGGTAAGACCTTTGCCCTCATGTTCAACCAGCGCACCAACTGTATTTACCGCAGGCTGAAGCAGGTCATTGATTCTGGCGAGATGGGTGCCATCAAGCGGATGAGCTGGAACATTACAGACTGGTACCGCAGCCAGGCGTATTATGACAGCGGTTCCTGGCGCGCCACCTGGGCGGGCGAGGGCGGCGGCGTGCTGCTGAACCAGTGTCCCCATCAGCTGGATCTGCTGCAATGGCTCTTCGGCATGCCCACCACCGTGCGCGCCTTCTGCCACGAAGCCAAGTGGCACGATATCGAAGTGGAAGACGATGTGACCGCTTATCTGGAGTTCCCCAGCGGCTCCACCGGCGTGTTTATCGCTTCCACCGGCGACTTGCCCGGCTCCAACCGGCTGGAGGTCTCCTTTGACCGGGGCAAGATCGTCTGCGAGGGCGGCAGGCTGCTGCGCTGGATGCTGCCCGGCAGCGAGGAATCCGACTACCGCCCCGGCAGGGATGCCTATCCCCACCCGGAACTTCAGCCCGAGGTGCTGGAAACCGACGGGGAGAACCCCCAGCACATCGGCGTGATCAACGCTTTTGCCGCCCACATCCTGACCGGGTCGCCCCTGGTGGCAGAGGGCAGCGAGGGCATGAACGCCCTGATGCTTTCCAACGCCATGCATCTGTCCTCCTGGCTGGGGAAACCCGTGACCACCCCCATTGACGAGCAGCTCTTTGCCCACCTGCTGGCAGAGCGGGCAAAGCATTCCCGTCTGAAGGATACCAAGGATGTGACCTTTATCACCGACCACAGCGCCACCGGACGGGCGCTGTAAGCCCACCGCGTCAAACGACCGCTCCCCGTGCCGGAAGCGGTCGTTGCTATATACAGGCTGCCCTGCGCAGCCAAAGGAAAGGAAGGATCTTCTGTGCAGGAACTGACACTGACCGCCCGCTCTCTGAGCGGCGACGAAACCTACCGCCCCCTTACCGAACACGGGCTGACGGCGGCTGTGCGCACCCTTGCGGGGGACGGCTCTGCCAGAGATCCGTGGGTCAGGGAGATCACCCTTGAAAACAAGGAAAGCGAAGACTGGCTGGGTGTGATACGCATTGCCCTCCCAACCGGGCTGGAGGATCCCCGTTTTTTCCTGCCCGGCTTTATGTACGGCACCAACCGGGGGGATGCGCCCCTTTTTACCGACAGCCAGACCCCGCGTCTGCGCCGGGAAGAGGAATTTCCCGCTTTCCGCTGGTGGATGACCCGCAGCGACCGGCTATCCCACCCCTGCGCCTTTGTTTACGGCAGCGGGCGGCTGGAGGGGCTGTGCGCCGCTCCCTATCTGGTAAGCAGTGAGGGCAGGCGGCAGGGCTGGATGCCCGGCATCACCGGCAGCTTTGACCAGTACACGGGCTTCGGCTGCGATCTGGAAGGCAGCGAGGTGAGCTGCACCCTTGGCTATGAAAATGCGCCCTGGTTCTTTCTGGATTCCCACAAGTATTCCCCCCGCGCGCCCATGGGCAGCAACTGCTTCCGGTTGGCGGCGGGCGAAAGTCTGACATTTACCGTGTACCGGTTCTCTCTGCCCGCAGCGGACGAACGCACCCTGCATGATGCCCTTCGTTGGGTATACAGCGCCTTCCACCAGCAGCCCCGCCGCCGCAGCACCATCCCCGAAACGGTGAACGCCATGGCCACTGCCATTGCCCGGGATGCATGGCTGCCGGAGAAAAGCTCCTATGCCTGCTTTGTATTTGACAGGGGCGATCATTTTGAATACCGGGAGCTGCCCTCCATCTCGTGGACGAACGGGCTTTCCACCGCCGCCCCCATGCTCATGTGCGCCCATCGGCTGGGGCGGGAGGATATCCGCAGACAGGCCCTGTGCTGCATCGACCACATTGTGGAATGCTCCCTGAATCCTGCCAGCGGGCTGCCCTTTATGTGTGAAAAGGAAAACGGACGCTGGGACAACAACGGCTGGTGGAGCCACAAGCAGCCCGTGCCGGGGCATGCCGCCTATCTGGTGGGACAATCCTGCTACCTGATCCTGAGATCCTATGCGCTGGAAAAGCAGCACGGGCATGACCACCCGGAGTGGCTCGGCTTTGTGGGCAACGTGCTGACCGTTACCCAGCGCAGCCGCAACAGCGACGGGGAATACCCCTACGTGCTGTCGGAGAAGACCGGCGCAGGGCTGTGCTACGACTCCTTCTCCGGCTGCTGGCTGCTGGCGGCGGCTGCATACCATGCCTGGCTGACCGGCGACCATGCATGGCTGCCCGATCTGCTGGCGAGTGAGCGGTATTATCATGCTGCCTTCATCACCCGGCAGGAGTGCTACGGCGGGCCTCTGGACATCGACAAGCAGATCGACTCGGAAGGCATTCTTTCCTACATCCGGGCGGTACGGTACCTGCACGCCGTGACCGGGGAGGATACGCTGCTGGATCGCATGCGGGATGCCCTGCACTACGAATACACCTTCAAATTCTGCTACAACAGCCCGGTGCAGACCCCGCCGCTGAGCAAGACGGGCTGGTGCAGCTGCGGCGGCAGCATCACCTCGGTGACCAACCCCCATGTACACCCCATGAGCAGCTCGGTCTGCGACGAGATGTACTACTACCTTGACCGGCGGGAGGATGACTACATCCGCAGCCGGCTCAGCGATACCATCCTGTGGAGCTGCCAGTGCCACAACACCCGTGACCGGGAGCTGGATTACGGACTGACCGGCTGGATGAGCGAGCGGTACTGCCATTCCGAAGGATTGCTGACCGAGCATTACCCGGACGGTTCCCCCGCCAGCACATGGTTTGCGCTGATGCCCTGGGGCTGCGGTTCCATTCTGGAAGGGATCGCAGGGGAGGCTTGGGAGCGGTTTGGGAAAGAATAACGCAAAACGACCCCCATCCGGCGCACAGCGCACCGGACAGGGGTCGTTTTTTCTTCTTATTCCGTACATTCCAGCGTAACGATCACCAGCTCCGGCGGGTTGTTGACCCTGACCGGGATGATCGAATTGCCCAGACCCCGGCTGACCACCATAGCGGTTCCATCCTGCCGGTACACACCCCCGGTATAGCGGGGAAACAACCCCTGATCCGGGGCGATCAGCCCGCCGAGCCAGGGCAGGCGTACCTGACCGCCGTGGGCATGCCCTGTCAGCACCAGATCTGCACCGTGGGCGGCGTACAGATCCAGCAGCTCGGGGCGGTGGCTGAGCAGAATGGTATAGGCATCCCCCTCCAGCACATAGCGCAGGGCTGCCTCTGTTGCCGTCTGCCGCCCGCCCCTGTAGGCAGGATCCCGCACCCCGGCGATGCGGATGGTATCGCCGCCCCGGGAGAGGGTCTGCCAGGCATCGTTCAGCATGATGACCCCCGCTTCTTCCAACGCGCGGAGCAAAGCGGGCGTTTGGGCAGCACGGGCTTCGTGGTTGCCGGTCACATAGTACACCGGCGCGATCTTTACCGCTTCTGCGGCAAAGGCGGCTGCGGTATCCGTATTGGTGCGGAGAGAATCGATCATATCGCCGCAGAGGGCGATCATATCCGGGTTTTCCCGGCGGATGGCATCGGTGAGCCTGTCTCCCCAGAGGTGGTTGTGCAGATCCGCCACCAGCGCAACGGTATAGCCGTCAAACCCGGCGGGAAGCCCCCGGGCGGGCAGGGTGATCCGTGTGGTCTGAAAACACAGATTGCCCCACAGCAGCCACAGGGCGGCTATGGCGCACAGCAGCCACAGCAAGCGTCTTCCCATGCGTTTCAGTTTCTCCCTCATTCTCTGTTCCTCCCGGCTGCCTGTATGCAGTGTTCCGGACAGTGATCCGGTGAAACGCTTTTACTCCGCCCCCAGCAGATGCTTTTCCATGCTCTGCCGCAGGGGGCATTCCTCCCGGATATCCGCCAGATAGCCGATCACCAGCCCATCTTCCGGCAGGATGTAGCACTTCTGCTTCCATTTGCCGTTCATGCTGAAGCCGCTGCGGTATTTCCAGAAGAAATAGCCGTAGCCGCCCTCCCGGTTCATCTGCTGCACGGAGGTCGCCCGGCGTACATAACCGGCAGGGACGATCCGCTGCCCGCCGTATACGCCGCCTGCGCAGAGCATCACGCCGATGCGGCTCAGGCTCTCCACCGTAAGCTCCATGCCGGATGCGCCGTAGAAGTATCCCTCCGGGCAGCGGGCAAGGCGGTAGTCTTCGATGCCCAGCGGCTGCAGCAGCCGCTTTTCGATGTAGCTGCCCGCATCCTCCGACAGGGCGTGGGTAAGCGCCACCCCCACCAGATAGGCGGGAATGTTGCTGTAATCAAACCGGGGCTGCTCCGGGGCTTCCAGCGGGCAATTGAGCGAAAAATCCAGCCAGCTTTCCCCCTCCGGCCGGAAGGGAAAGCCCGCCGCCGACATGGTCAGCAACCGGTGCAGGGTAAGGGGCGCAAAGGTCTGCCGCTGCTTTTCGCTCATGCGGGCAAGGGCGGCGGCGGGCAGATAGTCGGTCACCGGGCGGGTCAGGTCGATCTTCCCCTCCCCTTCGGCAATGCCCACCGCCAGCGACAGCACCGATTTGGTCACCGAGTAGAGGGGGTGCAGCCCGGCGGTGCAATCGCCCCAGCGGTGCAGCAGCTGCCCGTGGCGGTAGACCTCCGCGCCGAACACCTGCCAGCGGTTTTGGATGATATCCTGTGTGAATGCATCAAAATTCATGATACGGACTCCTTTCGGGGGGATCCATCAGCCAAAATACATGCAGATGGTTCCTTCGGAGAGCTGAAAGCCGTTGGATTCGTAAAACTTCGCCGCCGGGGCAAAGCGGCTGGTATAGAGCACGATCCCCGCAAGGCCGTTTTCCCTGCTGTAGGCTTTGGCTGCATCCAGCAGCTGTTTGCCGATGCCCTGCCCCTGCCGCCCGGGCAGTACCGCCATTTCGTTGATCCAGAGCTCTTTTTGGCTGCCGCACAGCTTGCACAGGGCAAAAAGGCAGCCCGCAACTTCGCCGCTTTCTTCGTACACATAGCCGACAAAGCGTTTCTGCTCATAAAAATCCCGCAGATATTCCGTTGCATTTTCTGCCGTCCAGTCGATGCCCCAATGCTCCACGGGGAATGCCTGTGCATAGACCGCGCCGCATTGCGCCAGATCGCGCTGCTCCATGGTTCTGATCATCAGCCGCATCACCGCCTGTTGTGTGGTTAAGGTACCTGCTCTGATTCTATCACAGCAGCAAACAAAACAGCAAGCCGTCCCGAAGGGGATGGCCTGCTGCTCTGTTTGTTCACCCTTACCGGAGAGCGGGCAGCTCGTCCAGGGTGATGAAGTATTCGCTGTTGTAGATGGTGTTCAGGCTTTCCACGGTGTTGTTGGCGGTATTGGTGAGCCAGTCGGTATGCCAGGTCATAAACATGAGCCAAGGGGCATTGGCTTCCTTCATTTCCGCTTCGGTGGGGATGGTGCCGCATTCGTGGAACACGATGGGCATACCTTCGGGGGCAAGGGCTGCCACCTCTGCATACAGGCTGCCGTTGGCACCTGCGGTGTAGCTGTCTGCACCGATAAGATCCACATAATCGTCGCCGGGGTACCAGGCTGCCATGTTGCCGCCGTTGCCGGAATAGCCCAGCAGCCAGATCAGGTTATCCAGACCCCAGTAGTCGGTATAGCGGCTGTACATCAGCTGCCAGAGCTTGACGAAGCTCTCGCTGCCGCCCTTGGACCACCAGAACCAGCCGCCGTCCAATTCGTGGAAGGGACGCCACAGCACCGGCACGCCCGCATCCTCCAGCTGCTGCAGATAGGGCACGGCGCGATCCATGGCCTTGAGCAGCTTGTCGTAATCGGCGGTGCCGGGGGTCAGCGCAGTTTCCCAGTTCAGGTTATGATCCTTGCTTTCGTTGTAGCCGGAGGCAAAATCGCTGCCGGTATGCCAGCAGATGTGGGGAATGCCGCCCTGCTCCCACCACTGCTGCGCGCGCCCCGCAACGCCCCGGAAGTCGTTGTGCATAAAGTCCAGACCCCGGATGGCGGGCAGCTTGCCGGTATGTTTTTGCAGATAGAGCATTTCGTAATCGGGCGAGCCCATCCAGGTGGATTCCATCTGCCCGGTCAGGCAGCCGGTCTTCCAGGCGGATTTCAGGTATGCGTAGAGGGTCTTTGCCGCGGGAATGGCGTTTTCGTTGGACAGTTCGCCTTTGTAGGTATGGATCACTGCTTCGGATGCCTCCACCTTTGCCACATGGGCAGCCATTTCCGCTGCCGCTTCGCCCTTGAGCAGGTACAGCCCCGCCACGCGGCCGCCGTTCCATGCACCCAGCACCATGCCCTTGAAATCGGCGGGGGTCTGGATGTTCACACTTTCCATCAGCTGGGCGATGGTGTAGAGATTGAGCCGTTCCTTCTCCGGATGGTCGGAAACGGCAACGATCTCCTGCTGCACGCCGTTGATACTCAGCCCCAGCACGCCCCAGCCGCCGTGGGTCACATCATCGCATGCCCAGAGCAGGGCGACGGCATCCTCGGGGGCGGCTTCCTTGAGCCAGGTCATGTTGCTGCCGGAATTGAAGCCCTGATTGGTCTTGCCGCTGTAGATGAGCGTACCCTTTGCCAGAATGGCGTTGCGCTCCGCCACCACCTCTTCTTCGGAAAGGCTGTTGCGGATGGCGGGGGCTTCTTTGGGGCTCCAGACCTGCTCTGTCTCCCCGGCAGCGCAGCCGGAGAGGCAGCCAAGGCAGAGCACAAGAGCAACGAGCAGGGGGAGCAGACGTTTCATCATCATACCGGTTCTCTCCTTATGGTGTTCTATTGCAAGCGTTCCAAGGCAGGAACGCCCGGGTTCAGACAGGCTGCATGATCTTCTTGCCCGCTTTATGCCGCCAGTAAAGATAGCGTACAAAGCAGGTAAGACCGCTGATCATCCATGTTGCGCCGGTGGTCCACCAGATGGCCCACACGCCCATGGTGGGAATGAGCACCAGCAGCATGGGCAGGAAAATGCGGCACGCCACCTCCACCACACCGTTGATGAAGGAGAACAGCGCATCGCCCACACCGTTGAGCACGCCCCGGCACATATAGATGAGTGCAAGGAAGATATAGAACCAGCTGGTGATGCGCAGCGCTGCGCCGCCGATGCGGATGACCTCTGCATCATTGACGAAAATGCTGATGATCTGGTTGCCGAAGAGCTGCACGGCGACGAACATGACCAGCGTGAACACCGTACACATCAGCAGACCATGCTTGAGACCGTCCCGGACGCGGTCCATCCGCTTTGCGCCGTAGTTCTGCCCCGTATAGGTGGCAAGGGCGGCATTGACCGAGCCGTAGGGCTGCTGCAAAAGCTGATCCAGACGGCAGGTGGCGGTATACGCCGCCATGGCAGCCGGGCCGAAGGAGTTGACAAAGCCCTGCAGCACCGAGGTGGAAACGGCGATCATGCTCCACTGCATGGCCATGGGCAGACCCAGCCGGAGGGCATGCCACATCACCTTGCGGTCGGGCTTCCAGTCTTCTTTGCCAAGCATGAAGTAGGGGTTATGGCGCAGGGCGTACAGGATGCAGCTTGCGCCGGAGACCAGCTGAGCAATGACCGTTGCCACGCCTACGCCCACCACGCCCATATGGAAGAAGTAGACGAACACCACATCCAGAATGATGTTGAGAATGCTGGCAATGATCAAAAAAAACAGCGGGGTGCGGGAATCGCCCAGTGCGCGCAGCATGGAGGAGGCGTAGTTATACACCGCCACCAGCGGCACGCCCAGACAGCTGATGCGGATATAAGCGATGGCATCGGGCAGGATCTCGTCCGGCGTGCCCAACAGCCGAAGCACGGAGGGGGCTGCCACATAGGCCGCCAGACCCATGATCAGCGCGGCGGCGAACATCAGGTAGGCGGAGTTGGCAATGGCGCTCTTGGTCTTGCGCACGTTGTCCGCACCGAAATACTGGGAGGTGACCACGCTGCTGCCCGAGGCGATACCGCTGCACACCGAGAAGAACAAAAAGGTGGTGGAGCTGGTGGAGCCGATCGCCGCCAGCGCGTTTGCGCCCACAAAATGCCCCACAACGATGGAGTCTGCAAGGCTGTAGGCCTGCTGGAACAGATTGCCGATGAGCATGGGAATGGCAAAGGTAAAAAGCAGACCGGTGGGGTTGCCGGTGGTCATATTCAGATTCCGGGAAAGTTTCATGATGGAAATGCCTCCGTAGCTTCCGTGAAAATAGCCATGCCCGGCAATGCCTGCGGGACATGGCAAGATACATGGAGTATTATACTCACTTGCCCCGCCTGTGCAAGGGGGATGAAGGGGAAATTTCAAAATAACCGTCGCTATCTATCCTGCACCGGGGCATGGCGGCGGTACCGGTGGGGCGTTGTTCCGAAACGCTTGCGGAACAGCTTGGAAAAGTAGTTGGCATCAGGGATGCCGCACAGCTGCGCCACATGCTGCACCTGCAGCTGGGTGGTGGTGAGCAGGTGCAGGGCATGGTTCATGCGCAGATCGGTAACGTGCTGGGTGATGGTTTTGCCCATTTCCCGATGGAACAGCCCCGACAGATAGCCCGGGGACAGGTTGAGCACCTGCGCCAGCTTCTGCAGCCCCAGATCGCCGGAAAGATTCTCTTCCATATAGAACAGGGCGTTCTGCACCGGTGCGGAATACTGCCCGGTGGCATGGCTGCGCACAAGCCGGCAATAGCCCCGGAACATTTCCCCGATCAGGCGCACACAATCCTCGGGGGTGGCTTTGGATTCGATCTGCTCCGCATACCGGCTGGAGACCCTGTCCACATGCAGGGGATGCACCCCGCCCTTTTCGGCTGCCTTGCGCAGAAGGGTATTACAGATGATGCAGTAGTTTTTCGTATTGCGCAGCGGGTCTGCCGTGCGGGGCTCTAAGGACAGCCCGGTTACATGCTCGGTAATCCACTCCACGTGCTGCAAGAGCCCTTTGGACACCGCATCCATCATGCTGTTCTCGTGGCGGTAGCGCAGCTCGATGTTTTTCATTTCCATCAGGATGCGGTTTTCCTCCATAGCAGCGGTATCCCGGGACAGCAGCGGTACCGCCGCCCGGTTCAGATCCACTGTTTCAAAAGAGGTGGCTCCTCCCCACAGGGTATCCCCCAGCGTACTGATGAGCGCAAGCAGCATGGAGGTATCCACAATAACGGGTTGGGAGGCGTAAAACTCGGTCAGCTGGCGGGCAAAGACCAGCGGCAGCCCCAGCTGCTCGGTTTTTTCCAGTACCCATTCCCGGCTCAGGCTGCCGGCCAGATAGGGCCCCACCACCGCCACCCGGTTTGCGGCATCCTGCGGCAGGGCAAAAAACAGATAGCGGCAGTCGAAAGCATCCGTCAGCCGGTTGACGGTTCCCGCCCTTGCACGGCTGAACAGCAGCTCGTGCATTCTGTCGTATTCCTCGTCCAGCCCCAGCATGGCGCGCAGACCCGAATCGATTCCGCTGAGGGGATCCCCGGGCGAAACCAGCGTAAACCGCAGCCGCATGCGCCCAAACGCAGACGACAGATATTCCATAATCGCACCCTGCACCATACTGCCCCTCCAAACGGTGGAAATTGTTTTTTTGCTGTTGGAAATATTTCGACCATTTCCACCACATTACTAAAAATATTACGGTTTTATATGAATATATTCCTCACACATTGCCCAAATTCCTGCTATGATAGTGCTACAAGGTTCTGCCTTACTTCGTACAAAACATAGAAACGAGGGATCATCCATGGCAAAGAAGCCCGTTCAACTGGATGCCAACGGCAAGCGCAAGTTCGGCATGCGCGACTGTCTGGCCTACGCAGCCGGCGACCTTGGCTGCAACATGAGCTTTGCTCTCAAGAGCACCATGGCGCTGTTCTGGACTCAGGTTATGGGTCTGAGCGCATGGTATTCTCTGCTGATCATCATCCTGCAGGTGTGGGACGCCATCAACGACCCGCTGATCGGCTCCATGGTGGACGCCGACAAGCACAAGTATAAGCGCAACAAGTTCCTCCAGTACATCTGGGCGGGCTCCATCGGTCTGATCGTTGGCGGCGCATGCTGCTTCCTGCCCTTCCCCAACGCTCCCATGTGGGCCAAGATCATCATCTTCATGGCCGGTTATGTGGTATGGGATGCGTTCTACACCGTAGCCAACGTGCCCTACGGCAGCCTGCTCTCCCTGATCTCCGATGACCCCGCCGACCGTGCTTCCCTGTCTGCATGGCGCTCCATCGGTTCCATGGTGGGCAACATGCTGCCCATGGTGATCCTGCCCTTCCTGATCTACAACAAGGACAAGTCCCTCAACGGCCCCATGGTGTTTGTGGCTGCTCTGGTGATGGGTATTCTGGGCTTCCTGTGCTTCCAGTTCATGATCAAGAACACCGAAGTGCGTGTGGATACCGAAAACGCCACCACCGGCGAAAGCTTCGAGAAGTTCAACGTGATCGAAGCCATGAAGAACTTCCTCAAGAACCGTCCCGCCGTGGGCGCAACGCTGGCTGCCATGGGTATGTTCATCGGCATGCAGGCCGCTGCCACCGCTGTTACCGTTACCTTCCAGATCTACTTCCAGAACCCCCAGATCTCCGGTGTGGTTACCGCTTTCTCCATGATCCCCATCGTGGTCTTTACGCCCCTTGCCCGTAAGATGGTTACCAAGTACGGCAAGAAGGAGCTTTCCATCGTGGGCTCCATCTGCTACATCGTGGGCGGTCTGCTGCTGTTTGCCGCGCCTCTGGGCATCATCCCCGTAAGCCAGGGCAACACCGGCATCGACCTGATCGTATACATCCTTGCACAGCTGATCATGGCGCTGGGCATGGGTATCTACTCCACCGTTTCCTGGGCCATGATGGGCGATGCCATCGACTACAACGAGTGGAAGACCGGCAAGCGCGAGGAAGGCACCGTCTACTCCCTGCACTCCTTCTTCCGTAAGCTGGCACAGGGCGTTGGTCCCGCACTGGCGCTGACCATTATGCAGAAGATGGGCTACATCAACAACGCCACCCCCGATGCCAACGGCGTGTTCACCACCATCGACGTTTCCCTGCTCTCCTGGGACTTCGCCGTGGATCTGCGTCTGCTGGTCGCCATCCTCTACATGGTTGCCGGTGTGATGCTGTTCGTGGGTCTGGGTCTTGTCTACAACCTGGATAAGAAGACCCTCGCCACCATGAATGCCGAGCTGGAAGCCCGCCGCGGCACCGGCGAAGCCGCTGCCGAGGAAGCCGACGCCGCGCAGATCGTCGCTGAATAAAGTTATCCCATGTTTTCCCCAAAGGGCAGACAGACAACGGTCTGTCTGCCCTTTGCAGGCATATTATGAAGGAGGTTTTCCCCTTGCGTCAGATCGTGAATTTGAATGCTGACTGGTTGTTTTCCAAGGAAACCTGCGACACCCCCGTTACCCTGCCCACCGGCTGGGAAGCCGTTACCCTGCCCCACAGCTGGAATGCCAAGGACGGTCAGGACGGCGGCAACGACTATTACCGGGGCGCATGCTGGTATGTAAAGACGGTTGACAAGGCTTCCCTGCCCGCCGCGGACCGCTATTATCTGGAGCTGCAGGGCGCCAACTCCTCTGCCGATGTGTACGTGGGCGGCAAGCATCTTGCCCACCACGACGGCGGCTACTCCACCTGGCGTGTGGATGTGACCGACAGCCTGACCGGCACAGATGTGCTGGCCATCAAGGTGGATAACAGCGCAAACGACACCGTATACCCCCAGATGGCCGACTTTACCTTCTACGGCGGTATCTACCGGGATGTGAGCATCCTGTGCGTAAGTGAGAGCCACTTTGATCTGGACTACTACGGCGGCCCCGGTCTGCAGGTGACCCCTGCCATCGAAGGCAAGGATGCCAACGTGGAAGTGATCGCTTATGTGACCGGCATGAAGGAAGGCCAACAGCTGCGCTACACCATCAAGGCTGCCTGCGGCTGCGAGATCGCTACCCTGACCACTGCCGACACCAAGGTGAATCTGGAGATCAAGGACGTGCACCTGTGGCACGGACGCAAGGATCCCTATCTCTACACCGCCACCGTTGAGCTTCTGGACGGCGAAACCGTGCTGGACAACGTAAGCACCCGCTTCGGCTGCCGCACCTTCCGCATCGATCCCGACAACGGCTTTATCCTTAACGGCGAAGAGTATCCCCTGCGCGGTGTGAGCCGCCATCAGGATCGCTGGGGCTTCGGCAACGCCCTTTTGCCCGAGCATCACCGGGAGGACATCGAGCTGATCTGCGAGGTGGGCGCAACCACCATCCGTCTGGCTCACTATCAGCATGCCCAGTATTTCTATGATCTGTGCGACGAAAAGGGTCTGGTCATCTGGGCTGAGATCCCCTACATTTCCAAGCACATGCCCGGCGGACGGGAAAACACGATCTCCCAGATGAAGGAACTGATCACCCAGAACTACAACCACCCCTCCATCGTGGTCTGGGGTCTGAGCAACGAGATCGGCATCGGCGGCAGCGATGAGGATCTGCTGGAAAACCACCGCATCCTCAACAACATGTGCCACGAGATGGACAAGACCCGCCTGACCACCATTGCGGCTGTTTCCATGTGCAAGATCGACGACCCCTACCTGCAGATCCCCGATGTGGTGAGCTACAACCACTACTTCGGCTGGTACGGCGGCGAGACCTCCATGAACGGTCCCTGGTTTGACCGTTTCCACCAGACCCACCCCCGCATTCCCATCGGCTGCTCCGAGTACGGCTGCGAAGCCCTCAACTGGCATACCTCCGACCCTGTGCAGGGCGACTATACCGAAGAGTACCAGTCCTACTACCACGAAGAGCTGATCAAGCAGCTGTTTACCCGCAAGTACATGTGGGCCACCCATGTGTGGAACATGTTCGACTTCGGCGCGGATGCCCGCAGCGAGGGCGGCGAGAACGGGCAGAACCACAAGGGTCTGGTCACCTTCGACCGCAAGTACAAGAAGGACTCCTTCTATGCCTACAAGGCATGGCTGAGCGATGATCCCTTCGTGCACCTGTGCTCCAAGCGGTACATCGACCGTGTGGAGGATGTGACCCGCGTGACCGTCTACTCCAACCAGCCCGAGGTGGAGCTGTTCGCCAACGGCGTATCCCTTGGCAAGAAGACCGCCGAGGATCACTTCTTCAAGTTTGATGTGCCCAACGCGGGCGAGACCAAGCTGGAAGCCGTTGCGGGCGAGTGCCGCGATGAGAGCGTCATCCGCAAGGTGGATACCTTCAACGAGGCCTACCGCCTGAAGGAAGAGGGCGCGATCCTCAACTGGTTCGACATCGAGACCCGGGAAGGCTACCTGTGCCTGAACGACAAGATGAGCGAAGTGCTGAAGACCTTCCGCGGCAAGCTGCTCTTTGCCAAGATCGCCAAGAAGATGCTGGGCGGCGGCAAGAAGGGCGGCAAGGTGAAGGCTGCCGGTTTTGAAGTGGGACCCGAAATGATGAGCATGATGGGCGGCTTTACCGTGCTGCGCCTGTTCACCATGATGGGCGGCATGGCCAATGTGAAGTTTACCAAGGAAGAGCTTCTGGCGATGAACAAGAAGCTGAACCGGATCAAGAAAAAGAAGTAATGTGGTGCCAAAGGGCTCTGCCCTCTGGAAACCCGCTCAAGGGGGCAATACCCCTTGAGAATCCCGTTTCTGCGCCCGCTTTGCGGGCGCAGATTTGTTTTTCAAAGAAGTTGCCGGATGCCCCACATGTACGGTCAAAAAAACAGGCAGCACCCGAAGGTTCTGCCTGTAAAGATCAAAGGAACAGGAGCCAGATCAGCTTCGATACCACATGGCACCCGCCATGAGCGATCATGGCGTAACGCAAGCCATACTTGCGGTACAGCCAGCCGAAGGCCAGCGCGAACACACCATTGAGCAGGAAGCACCGGAAGACGATCATCGGCGTAAGACCATACATCATCTCGTTTACGGGCAGATGTCCCGCTGCGAACAGCAGCGCAGAAATCACATTCGCCACCACCAGTACTGCTGTGCTTACCTCCTTGCGCTTACGCTCAAAGAGCAGGTGCAGCACAAAGGCCACCAGCGACATCATAAACAGCCTGAACATGATCTCCTCGATCACCGCACCGTAGGTGACCGTTGCCAGCAGATAGGGGATCGTCGGCTTGACGGCATACATGTCCAGCAGCGCCGGTTCGTATTTGCTGAAGAACAGAAGATCCGGGAGAATGATTCCCAAGCCGCCGATCAGGCTGATGACCAGCGCCGCCAGCAGGGGCTTTTTCGTGATGTGGCGTTCGTCCTTCCACAAGCCCACCTTCCTGCCCAGCCAGATGCCCGCCGTTCCAAGCACCAGACCATAGGTCGCGCTCTGTATTGCCATCGTCAGGGCCATATTCATGTCGGTCATGCCCTGTGCCAGCATCTCCTGCTGCATTTCCGGCGGGTAGCTTTCCAGCAAATAGAGACCGGAGACCCAGCCGCCGATCCAGCCCACCACAGTAAAGAAGAGCAGTGTTTTCCAGTATGCTTTGATAAATGCTTTCATGATTTATTCTCCTCCGTACAGCTTACTTGATCCTTCCCTTGAAGAGCAGCCAGGAATACACTGCCGGTACTGCCACCGCCGCCACAACCGCTGCCGCCATCAGCCACAGGAAGCTGCCGCCGAGCAATGCGCAGAGCATGACCACCATGCCGCAGACCACCCAGACAGGCCCCGCGAAGCGATGGGTGCGGTTCCAGTTTTCCTCATCCGCCAGCGTCCATGGCAGTTTGATACCCAGCGTCCAAGTCGGCTTGCATTTTGGCAGCCAGTTGCCAATGATGACCACCAGCAGACCGATCAGCAGCGGCAGAATGATCTGCACATTCATGTTCATGCCCAGAGCGGTGCAGTACACCAGCGCATGCATCACGATGGACAGAACCGGGGTGATCCACAGCACCAGCGAAAACATCTTGCCTTCCAGATTTTCAGCCTTGGGATCCATTTTCAGGCTGCCCACAACACACAGCCATTGTATCGCTGCCAGAATCAGCGGCAGACCGAATACGCCAAAGACCTTGCCGGCATAGCCATCCACCTCACCGGCAGCATTGAAATGGATGGGGAACTGTTCGGGCAGTCGGCTCCAAAGGATCAGCCCCGCTAGCATGGGCAGAAGAATGACGACTGTGGTGATGATCAGGGTTTTGCTGTATTTTTTGAGCATAGCGTTACTCTCCCTTCAGAGTGGATACCCAGAACAAAACATCCTCCAGCACGGAGGTGTTCAGGGTGTAGATGATAAACTTGCCGTCCCGCTGATCGCGGATCAGGTCTGCATCCTTCAGGACGGACAGATGGCGCGAGATCGCCGCTGCGGTAATATCGAACTTTTCGCTGATCTCCCCGGCGGATCTGCTGCCGCCGCGGAGCATCTGCAAGATTTCCCGGCGGGTCGGGTCGGACAGCGCCTTGAGGGTTTCCTGTAATGACATATGCTTTCTCTCCTTCTGCCGGTTCCGGATCCCGGCACACTTACATTTAACATTTAACATAAGTGTTAAATGAATAATAACAGAGATCTCTGCCGTTGTCAACAGGTTTTTATGATTCGGTTAATGCACAGCGCTTTTGGTGTTAAGGGGACTGCTGTAGAATGTGGGCGTTGCCAAGGGACGCCTGTAACGCTGCTGTGTGCAGCGGCTCCGAGGGAGCTGTGCGTCGCAATGGGCGGGGCTTTGTGCTATAATACCATCAAAGCAAGACCGGGCAGCCGTGCCGTGCTGCCAGCGGAAAGGAAAGTGGGATCGGATGCCGAAGATTCTGATCGCAGACGACGAAAAAGAGATCATCCGGCTGTTGCGGATGTATCTGGAGACCGACGGCATCACCGTGCTGGAAGCCAACGACGGGCTGCAGGCGGTGGATATTGCCAAAAGCAACGACATCGATCTGGCGCTGGTGGATATCATGATGCCCAAGATGGACGGCTATCAGGTGATTCGGCAGCTCAGGCAGCAGGAAAAGTACATCCCCGTGCTGGTGATCTCTGCCCGGGTGAGCCTTTCGGATCGAGTGCTGGGCATGGATATCGGTGCGGACGACTACATCACCAAGCCCTTTGAGCCGCTGGAGGTTGCCGCCAAGGTGCGGGCACAGCTGCGCAGGCTGAACGCCGCCGACCGGCGCATGCCTGCAAAGAATGTGATCACCGTCGGCGGCATCTGTCTGGATGTGGACGAATGCACCGTTGCCAAGGACGGCAAGGTGACCGATCTGACCAAGACCGAACTGAAGGTGCTGCAGCTGTTGATGAGCCAGCCCCGGCGGGTGTTTACTCTGGAGCAGATCTACGAAAACGCATGGTATTCCGAAGCCGCGGTGGATGACAACGCCATCAGGGTGATCATCAGCCGGGTGAGGGACAAGATCGGGGCAGAGCACATCAAAACCATCAGAGGATTGGGGTATCGCTTTGAAGAATAAGCTTTCCTTCCGGGGGAAAATATTCATATGCTTTGTGCTGTGCTGCGCCTGCGTGGTGCTGCTGCGGCAGAATCTGGACGCACTCTATGTGAGCATGCTGCAGCCGGGCGAAACGCCATGGGAGGTAAACAGCATTCGCGAATGGGTCTTCTTTATCGGTGGCTTGCTGATCTTTGTGCTGGGGGCGCTGGTTTTCTACAGGATCATCACAAAGATCATCAAGGCAGAAAGCGAGCGGCGGGTGCGGGAGCAGAACCTGATCTATGCCTCCATTGCCCACGACCTGAAAACCCCCATGACCTCGGTGCAGGGCTTTGCCAAGGCATTGATGGACGGCAAAGTGAAGCCGGAGGAGCAGCAGGAGGTCTTTGAGATCATCTGCCGCAAATCGGCGAGCATGAACGACATGGTGAACACCCTGTTCGATTATGCCAAGCTGGGTACCGAGGGCTACCATACCCAGCCGGTGCAGTTTGACCTGTGCGCCATGGTCAGGGGCATCGTTGCCGAAAACTATACCGATCTGGAAGCCCGCGGCATCGTGCCGGAGCTGGAACTGCCAAACCGCCCGGTGATGGTGAACGGGGACAGGAACGAGCTGCGGAGAGCTTTCTCCAACCTGATCGTGAATGTGTACAAGCACAACCCGGAGAGCATCCGGGCGGGCATCTTACTTTTGCAGGAGCAGGGCTGCGCTGTTGTGCGCATAGCCGACAGCGGCAAGCCCTTGCCCGATGATATGGACATCTTTGAACCCTTCGCAACCGAGAACACCGCCCGAACTGCCGGGAAGGGCACCGGGCTGGGGCTGGCGATCACCAAGCGGATCGTTCTGTTGCACGGGGGCAGTATTGAAACGGAAAGCGGTAAAGGGGACTATACCAAGGCGTTTGTCGTTAAGCTGCCCTGCGTGTGATGCGGAGTGCGGGAAGTGGAGATGATTTTCGGAGGGAGGCACCCTCAGCCCCTTCGGGGCAGCTCCCTCCTTCGGAAGGAGCCTTTTTTGTTGGCTGTCCCCAAGGAAAACAGCCAACAGAAAGGCTTCTTCCCCCAGCGGGGGAGGAAGCTGGCAGGCGTAGCCTGACTGATGGTGGGGGTGATTGCAGGGCGATGGGGACGGTCGTTTTCTGCCCCAGGCATCGTCCGACCCGAAACGGTATACGCCCCTGCTCCAAGCACCCTCAGTCTGCCCTTCGGGCAGCTCCCTCCTTCGGAAGGAGCCTTTTTCGTTGGCTGCCACTGCCATTAAATTCAAACAAGCATCCGGAAGCTTTCCGGATGCTTGTTGTTTTTCTGCTTTCAAACTCCCCCTGCACCCGTGAAACGGGCGCAGCAGCAGGGTGCAGGGGCATCATGCCCCTGCCGGGGCGCGGGGCAGAGCCCCGCATCCCCCGTATTCTCTCATCGATCAGCCGTAGATCAGGTTCAGCTGGCTTTCCTTGTCGAAGAAGTGCATCACCTTGCCTTCGAAGGTAAGGTACAGCTGTGCGCCGTAGACCAGCTGATTGCGCTGCTCCATGGTCAGGTTGATGGTGGGCACGCGGGCAATGAGGCGGGTGCCGTCTTCGGTGTAAACGTGCAGGTGCAGCTCGCTGCCCATCATTTCATTTACTTCCAGCTTACAGGGGATGGAGCCTTCGCCGCCATTGGCGGTAAGCACCATATGTTCGGGACGCACGCCCAGCATAATGCTGCCGGGGCAAACGTTCTTCCGGGTGAGCTCGTCCGTCTTCCCGCCGGTCACTTCAATCTTTGCGCCAAAGGGGGTAACGAACCAGCGGTCGCCTTCCTTGACCAGCTCGGTCTCCAGCAGGTTCATCTTGGGTGCGCCGATAAACTCGGCAACAAAGATGTTGCGGGGCATTTCAAAAACCTCGGTGGGGGTGCCTACCTGCTCGATGATGCCGTCCCGCATGATGACGATGCGGTCGCCGAGGGTCATGGCCTCGGTCTGGTCGTGGGTAACGTAGACGAAGGTGGTATCCAACTTCTGACGCAGCAGAATGATCTCGGCACGCATCTGATTGCGCAGTTTGGCATCCAGGTTGGACAGGGGTTCGTCCATCAGGAATACCTTGGCGTTGCGCACCATGGCGCGACCGATGGCTACACGCTGGCGCTGACCGCCGCTGAGGGCGCGGGGCTTGCGGGTCAGGTATTCGGTAATGCCCAGAATCTCGGCGGCGTTGGTCACCTTCTCGTAGATCTCGTCCTCGGGCATCTTCTTCAGCCGCAGAGAGAAGGCGATGTTGTCATACACCGTCATGTGGGGATAAAGGGCATAGTTCTGGAAAACCATGGCGATATCGCGATCCTTGGGCTGCAGGTCGTTGACCACTTCCCCATCGATCTCGATGGTGCCGCCGGAGATATCCTCCAGACCGGCGATCATGCGCAGGGTGGTGGATTTGCCGCAGCCGGAGGGGCCGACGAACACCACGAATTCCTTGTCTGCGATCTCCAGATTAAAATCGTGCACCGCAGTTACTTTGTTATCATAAACCTTTTTCACGTCTGTCAGTTTGACGCTTGCCATAGATGTTGTCTCCTTTCATCCTAATGGGCGGGCAGGGTGTGCATCAGCCCTTGACTGCGCCGCCGGTAACGCCTTCCACGTAGTACTTCTGCAGGCACATGAACAGAATGGTAACCGGTACAGCCACCAGCACACCGCCTGCGCAGAACATGGTGTAGAACTTGGAGATCTGGTCCTTGTTGAGCCAGTTGTACAAGCCTACGGCCACATTCATGCCCTTGGAGGTGCCAAAGGCGATGTAGCGGGCGAAAACGAAGTCTCCCCACGGGCCCATGAAAGCCGTCAGGATGGTGTAGATAACGATGGGCTTGGAAAGCGGCAGGATGATCTTCTTGAGTACCTGGAAACGGGTGGCGCCGTCCACACGGGCTGCCTCATCCAGCGATTTGGGAATGGTATCGAAGAAGCCCTTGGAAACGTAGTAGCCCATACCGGAGGATGCCACGTATACCAGAATCAGACCCGGTACGGAGTTTTCCTGTGTCATGCCCAGATCCTTCAGCACCCGGTAGAGGATGATCATGGTCAGCATGCCGGGGAACATGCCGAGGATCAGCATCAGGCGCATGAGGGGCTTGCGCATCTTGAAGCGGAAGCGGGAGAGGGTGTAGCTCATGCACAGCACAATGATCGTCTGCAGCACGGCGGTGATCAGCGCGCTGATGAAGGTGTTCAGATACCAGCGGGGGAAGTCGGTCTGGAAAAGCCTTACGTAGTTATCCAGCCCCCACTTCTGGGGGATCACATAACCTACCTGATGGGTGTTTTCCACACGGAAGGACTGAAGCAGGATGCATACAAAGGGAATCAGCCAGATGATGCTGATGATGATCAGCAGGGTATAAATGGCTGTGTTGCTCAGAGCACGGGAGACACGCAGACCCATGTGACGGCGTGCGGGACGGGAGTCATTCTGCAATGTATTGGTACTCATTACTGGAAATCCTCCTCATTCTTGATAGACGGCAGCACATTGTAGACCACCAGCGAGATGAGCGCCACCACCACGAACACCAGAATACCCACCACAGAGGCCAGATAATACTGGCTTTCTGCGCCGGTGGTGATCTTGAACAGCCAGGTGATGAGCAGGTCGGTATAGCCGACCGCGCCGGCCGCCGAGGAGGCATCCGGGTTGGTGGGCGCGCCGCCGGTAAGCAGATAAATAACGTTGAAGTTATTCATATTGCCTGTAAAGCTGGTCAGCAGATAGGGGCCGGTAACGAACAGCATGTACGGCAGGGTGATCTTGGTATACTGCTGCCATGCATTGGCGCCGTCGATACGGGCGGATTCGTAGAGATCCTGCGGGATGTTCATCAGGATACCGGTGGTGATGAGCATCAGGTACGGGATACCGATCCAGATGTTGATCAGGATCACGGTGATCCTTGCCCAGGTGGGATCCTCCCAGAAGGGCAGCGCCTGCTGGATCCAGCCCATGTTCATCAGGAAGCCGTTGATGATGCCGTTTTTGGCAAACATCTTGGATACGTACAACAGGGAAATGAACTGGGGAATGGCGATGGTGAGCACCAGCACGGTACGCCAGACCTTCTTGAGCTTGATGCCCTTCTTGTTGATGGCCATTGCCACGAACATGCCAAGAAAATAGTTGGTGAAGGTGGCGAAGAAAGCCCACATCAACGTCCAGGAGAGCACCTCGCCGAAGGTGGCGGCATAGGACTGCCCGCCGCCGGCAGACTGCCAGTTGAGCATGGTGTTGAAGTTATCCAGCCCCACCCAGGTGAACAGGTTGTTGTAGTAACCGTCGTGGGTGCCGTCGTAGTTGGTAAAGGCGACCAGCACCATAAACACGATGGGCAACACCGTAAAAATGAGGATGCCCGTAAGCGGCAGGGACAGCAGGGTCTTGTGGAACTGATCATCCACCAGAGAGCGCAGGTCGTCTTTGCCGGACTTCAGCTTTTTGCCCGTGGCAAGGATCTTTTCTGCCATTTGGTTCTGCTTTACGTTGACCCGCCATGTGTAGATAAAAGCGATGATGAAGAAGATGGTCAGAACGCCGTAGAGCAGGATTTTGAAGGAGTTGTCGTTGTAGGTGGTAACATAGGTGTCGAAGATGATGTTGTACTCTTCGGTGGGACCCACCTTGCCAAGGCTGGGCAGCATGGAAAGCCAGTAGCCGCCGGCAAGGATCATATAAGCGATAAAGACGATCTCAAAAAGCAAAAACAAAAGCCCGCGCAGGATCTGCCCCCGCGCCAGATTGCCAAAGCCCATGACCAGAAAGGAGAGCCTGGTCTTCCAATCGCCGTTGACAAAGGTGCTCCAGATATCGCTTACTTCTTTGCCGATGGCGCTGCCTGCGGTTTTGATCAGGTTCCACAGGGCAACGAACAGACCGCCGATCTTTTTCGGGATAGAGCAGAAAAAGCCGGCGATCCGGTAGAGAAGCCTCTGGCCTTTGGACAGCTTCAGATATTCAAGATCCGTATACTGTTTCATAACCGGAATTCGCTCCTTTTAAGGAAAGGCCGGAACCAACCGAGTTGGCTCCGGCCAGATGTGTGACGGTTCAGCGGCTGCTGTGCAGCCCTTGCTCATCAGTTTTTGATGATGTTGATGTCGCTGCCGTTGATGGTGATGGTGTAGTTACCGGCCTCGGCAAACACGATGTTGTTGTCGGGGTTGTCGGCGCCCAGATCCTTGATGAGCTCCTTGCCGACGGTAACCTGAGCAAAGCCCTTATCGGTGCCCCAGTCGCCGGGGTTGACGATGCGGCCGCCCATGTAATCGCTCTCGGGCACATCCAGAGTGAGGGTGTTGTTCTTGATGTAGTAGGTATCGGTATCGTCAGCGTTGTTCCAGCCGTTCCAGGCGCCTACGAAGAGCAGAGCGGAGGTATCCAGCTTGAACAGGTTGCTGATCTTGTCGTGGTAGTTGTCCAGAGCCAGCTGCAGACCGGCCTCGTCGGTGGCGGCCTTAACGTCGTCGCCGATCACCTTGCCGATATCCCACCAGGAACCATGGACCTGACCCTGAGGCACAGCGTACTCGGCCTGAGCCAGCAGAGCATTCAGACCGGGGTGAGCCTTAACGGCTTCGGACTGCTGCAGAGCGGTGATGGAGGGGCCCCAAGAACGGGCTTCGAAACGACCCATCTGGCACTCGTCGCCGGTCAGGTACTGAGCCAGCCGATGCAGAGCGGCGGCACGGGCGGGATCGACCTGAGGCTTAACGCCCATCAGCTTGCAGCCCTTGAAGGAGCCCAGATGATAGGAGGTGCCGTCCACTTCGAAGGAGGGCAGATCGGCAACGCCCATGTTGTCGCCCAGAATGCCCTTGATGGTTTCGTAGTCCCACATACCGGTCACAACGATGGCGGCGTTGGAGGAGAACTCGGCGCCGGAAGCGGAGGACAGGTGGAAGGGAGACTTGACCAGCTTTTCCATACCCTTAACGGCGATGAGGCCCTCGGGGCTGTTGAAGGTATCCTTTACGGACACGAACTGGCCTTCAGCATCGGTTTCCCAGGTGGATTCGCAGCCGGTGCCGAAGAAGAAGGAAGCAAGGTACCAGGCAGAGGTCTGCTGCTCGAAGGCAAAGTACTTCTGGGCGGCTTCGCAATCGGCGATGAGGGCTTCCAGAGAGTCGATGTGCTCTTCGGGGATGACGCTCTTGTCGTAGTACATGAAGTAGCCGTTATCGGCAGAGAGAGGATAGGCGTACAGGGTGTCGCCCACGGTGGCGGCGGCAACGGCGAAGGGATCGTTGGTTGCAGCAACGTTCTCGCCGGCCTTCACGCCCAGCTTGGCCAGAGCGCCGGCCTGCACCAGACGGGCGAACTGGTCCTGAGCAAAGCAGAACAGGTCGCCGCCGGCTTCTACGTCGGTAACCATGTTGGTAGCGGCTTCGGCTTCGGAAACAGCCTCAACGGTAGCGTTGAAGGTGATGCCCAGCTCGTTGGACTGGTTGTAGGCTTCGATCTGGGTCTTGGTCAGATCCACGATCTCGGCAGCAACCCAAACAGTGATGTCGTAGGTGCCTGCCAGCTCGGTAGCGCCGGCAGCGCCGACCATGGAGAGCACCATGATGGCAGCAAGCAGGTAAGCCAGGAACTTTTTCATAATGAAATCATCCTTTCTTTATCGTTCTTCAGGCATAACAGCCATAGAAACCTTTTTCGGGGGGTGACAAAAAAGAGGTACGGGCATCTCGCCCTGCCTGACTTTTTTATCTCCTGTGTTGTGACTCTATTGTAACCAATCTCGGTTGCATTGTCAAGGGAAATCGTTTGCACAAGTATAAAAAATTTTGGAAACGTGGTTGCATGCGTTGATTTTATTGGGTTTTTGGCTGCGGAGAAATTTTGACCCGAAAATACATTCTATTGTTTGCTGTGGGGTGGGAAGGGCGGGCGGTGACTTGGATGGGGGCGTTGTTTGGGGTGGCGGGTAACCCGAAGCGGTGCGCCGCTCTTGCTCCATGCACCCTCAGTCGCCTAACGGCGACAGCCTACGGCCCGCAACCTCAGTCGGCGTGCAGCCCACTAACCGTGGTCTACACTTGCTTCGGTTGACGACTGCGGGTCGCTAACGCCTTCGGCGTTGTGCGCACTGCGCACGCGCTTCCCTCCGTCGCCCACCTTCGGAAGGAGCCTGAGGAAGGTGGCTGCCCGAAGGGCAGACGGAAGGATTGTACGTAACATCCTTCGCCAAGTACAATCCCTCAGCCCCTACGGGGCAGCTCCCTTTACACAAGGGAGCCTTTTTCGGTTGGCTATCCCCACGACAAAACGGAGCCGGGTTCATACCCGGCTCCGCAGACTGTCGAAAAACCCCAGAGGTGTTGGAGGGCCACAGCCCTCTGACTGCAAATCCGAAACCAGCGACATGCGCGGTGGTTTCGGAACCCTTGCGCAGCAAGGGGTTCCTATCGCCGTTTGCCGCCCGGGGAGCCGTAGGCTCCTAGGCAAACGGTGCAAAAGTCGTCAAAAAAGTCGCCGTAGGCGAGTTTTTTGACGAACTGCGGAGCCGGGTTCATACCCGGCTCCGCAGAGATCATCTTTTTCTTATTTGACCGAATTGAGCATGGCGTCGTCGATCTTGCCCCAGGCACCGTTGCCTGCGCCTTGGCACTTCACATACACGCCCACGGTCACCTCGCTGCCCTCGGCATGCTCAAAGACCGGGGTAACGCCCTCGCTCCAGCTGCCGTAGCCGGTGATGGTCATGGGGGCGGTGGCGACGGTCTTGCCATCCACCTTCACATAGGCGTACACCTCGTGCTCGCCCGCATCGCCGCCCATGATGGACGCCGCAAAGCGGAACTTGCCCGCGGGCAGCTCGGTCACGGTCTGCTCCAGCGTGAATTCCACGCTGTTCCGGGCGGCGCTCCAGAAATGCATGTGCTTGCTGCCGGTAAGGGAGTCGGTCAGCTTGTCCTCCACATACAATTCGTCCGCCTTGCCCAGATCTGTCCACGTCCAGCCCGTGCCGCCTTCTTCGAAGCTGTAGTCGGTCAGGTAGTTGTATTCCACCATGGATACATAGCAGTTGGCCTGCATGCCCCCTGCCGTGCCGGTGATCTGATAGCGGTTCACGCCGCCGGTCATCATCTGCTGCCGCTGATCGTCGGTCAGATCCCACTGCACGGGGATCGCCTGACGGCTGTCGTCGGTCATGACGGCATTCACGGTCTCGGGCAGCACCAGCTCTGCGTTCAGGTCGCAGATGATGGTCACATCCTCCAGCGCATCGGCGGTGGCGGGGATCTCGTTGCCCTCCCGCATCAGCCGGAACACCTTGAGAGATTCCAGCGGATGACCCGTTGCATCGAACAGCGCCTGATTATCCACCGCGCAGCCGCCGTAGTACTTGCCCGCATCGTTCGGGTCGTAACCCGCGGCGTAGCTGCTGGCCCAGCCGGAGCCGTACTGCTCCCACAGGGCGTGGTTCTGCTCCCAGCTTTCGGTGCCCACGGTGATCCACGTACCCTCCCAGTACACCACGCCGATGCCCGCCGGGGTGCCGTTGACCATGGTATCCGTGATGGCGCGCAGGTTGTTGGCCTGCCCCTGCACGGTGAAGGGATAATCCTTCACCACAGCGCCGCCGTCGCCGATGGTGTTGCCGTTGAAGTCGGTATCCGCACCGGTGTAGGCATAGGAGGTCTCCATGACCATGACCTTTTTGCCGTAGGTATCGGCGATCTGGGTAAGCACAGAGGACAGGTTTTCCAGACTGCCGTGCCAGTAGGGGTAGTAGGAGGAGGCGAACACATCGTAATCCACCTGATAATACGCCAGCTTCTTGGCGTAGGTAAGGTAGCTGTCGCCCTTCTCCGGGTTGGCGAAGTGCAGCGCCACCAGCGCATCGGGGTATACCTCACGGGTGGCCTTTGCGCCGGCCTGCATCAGATACTGGATGTTGAACCAGATCTTCTCGCCGCACATGTACTGGTTGGTCTCGTTGCCTACCTGCACCATGCCCACATCCACGCCCGCGGCCTTGAGCTGCTCCAGGCAATCCTTGGTATACTGATAGACCGCATCGGTCTTTTCCTCGATCTCCATGCCTACCCATGCCTTGGGCACCATCTGTTTGGCGGGGTCTGCCCAGAAATCGGAGTAATGGAAGTTGACCAGCAGCTTCATGCCGTATTGGGTGGCCCGCTTGCCGATCTCCACCGCATTGGCGATATCGCAGTTGCCGCCGCCGTAGCCGTTGCCCTGCCCATCGAAGGGATCGTTCCAGACGCGCACACGGATGTGGGTAACGCCGTTATCCGCCAGCACCTTGTAGACATCGGTCTCGTTGCCGTCAAAATCGTAATACTTGACGCCGCTCTTCTCCAGAGCGGGCACGCAGGAGGCATCCATGCCGAAGATAAAGTCTTCGGGCAGATTTTCCACCTTCTTTACATAGAGGGAGCTTTCCTCCGCCAGAGCGGCGGGGCAGCACAGCGCCGCCAGCAGGCACAGCGCCAGCGTCAGGGGGAGCCATTTTCGGAACATGGGGTTCTGCCTCCTTTTGCTTTTGGGAATCAGGGAAGTTGCAGCAGCGTTTCTGCCAGCCGCACGGCTGCGTTATCCACACTGCCCGGGTTGCCGGTCAGGTGCAGGGAGGCTGCGCCGAAGAGCAGGTAGCAGTCCTCGTCCGGCAGAGCGGGATCGGAATAGGTGATGTAGGTTTTTGCCGCACCCTCGCCCGTTTCCGCATCCCAGATGAGAATGCCTGTGGGCACTCCCTCCGGCTGCCAGAGCCGCAGGGCGGGCAGGGCGGCGGTGAAGCCCTCCGGCAGGGGGGCGAACCATTCCCGGTATTCCTCCAGATGGCTTTCCCGCACGATGTATACATCCGAGCGGGAAAGCCCCTCGCTGCTGAGCATGGCATAGGTGAAGGGATGGGCCTTGACCATGCGGATCTGCCCGCCCAGCACCTCCTGCTCCAGACGCACCGCCAGCGCGGTGGCATCGGGGATGGCGGCATCAACAAAGACCGTCAACTTGTTTTCCGGCTCTGTATCGGTGATCAGGGTAAAGATCCAGCCCCAGAGAAACAGACTGAGCATTGCCCACAGCAGCATGGCGGGGATCAGGTTCCACAGGCGTTTAAGTCCGCTCATCGCCCATCACCTCCACTGCCGTGATGAATGTCCGCACCGCGGTGACCCGTACAAGGGCATCCCGGGGCGGCAGTTCCCGCACACAGCGGGCGTTCACATTCAGGGTCAGGGGCTCGCCCTCTCCCACCAGCTTTGCCTTGCGCACAACGATACTGCCCGGGATCTGAAACCCGCCCGGCAGCAGCATGAGCCGCCCGGTGTACTGTTCTGTTTCTCCGCCCCGCAGACCGGCGATATGCCCGGCCTGCGCCTTCAGCGGGCGGTAGAGGAAGGCAGCGATCAGCAGCACCGCCCAGCCCGCTGCGGTGGACAGCCCCGCCACCCACCACAGCAGCCGGGCAGCGTTGCCCGTGCTGACCCGTGTACACAGAAAAATACAGACCGCCAGCGCAGCGGCACCCAAAAGGATCATCGACCATTTACACAGCTCCGCACGTTTTTTCTGGCGGGCTGCGTTTGCAGGAGAATACCATTGTTGCATTCTGTTCAATTCCTTTCTGTACAAGGAGTATAGCACGGTTTGCCCGTCTTGACAAGCGACCGTCCCAGCCGTTATAGTAGGCGTACAGACAACCCAACACACGGAAAGAAGGCGATGGGATGAAACGTTTTTTCTGCCTGCTGCTTGCCATGCTGATGACGATCGGCTGCTGTCTGGCCGAAGAGGATTTTTTGATCAAAACCTATCCCCTCAGTGAGGGCGGCGAGTGCATCGTGAACGATGTGCCCTTCCTGACCCAGCCCGCCCCCGACGACAACGAGCGGGTGTTTTACGAGATCTTCGTGGGCTCCTTTTCCGACTCCGACGGGGACGGGATCGGCGATCTGCGGGGCATCATCAACCGGATGGATTACCTGAACGACGGCGACCCGGATTCCGGGCTGAGTCTGGGCATCGAGGGCATCTGGCTGACCCCCGTGTTCCTCTCCCCCTCCTACCACAAATACGATGTGACCGACTACTACACCATCGACCCCCAGTTCGGCACCATGGAGGATCTGAAGGAGCTGATCGCCCTTTGCCACCAGCGGGATGTGAAGCTGATCCTCGACCTGCCCATCAACCACACGGGCAAGAACAGCCGGTGGTTCAAAAACTTTGTCAACGCCCATGTGCTCAACAACCCGGGCAACCAATACTACGATTTCTACACCTGGGCCACCGAGGGGGATACCCTGCCTGCCGGGCGCACCTTTGCCAAGGAGTATGGCACCAAACTGCTCTACGAAGCCAATTTCTCCGACCAGATGCCGGAGCCGGATTTTGACAACCCCTTCGTGCGCCGGACTATGCTGGATGTGGCGCTGCACTATCTGGAAATGGGCATCGACGGCTTCCGCTTCGATGCCGCCAAGTACATCTATTTTGGCGACAACGATGCCAGCGCAGCTTTCTGGGCATGGTACATCGGCGAGCTGCAAGCGGTGAAGCCCGATGTGTATACCGTTGCCGAGGTGTGGGACGGGGAAGGGATCATCGACCGGTACCTGCCCACCACCAGCTGTTTCCATTTTGCCGCCAGCCAGACCGAGGGCTTGATCGCCGCCACCGCCAAGGGCGGAGATGTGAACGGCTATACCGCCACCATGGAGCACTACATTCAGCGTGTGCGCGCCAAGGGAGCCCGCCCCACGCTGTTCATCTCCAACCACGATATGGATCGGGCTGCGGGCTACCTGACCGCCGCCAGCGGGCATATGAAAACGGCCGCCAGCCTGTACCTGCTCTCCCCCGGCTCCCCCTTCCTGTACTATGGCGAGGAGATCGGGCTGCGGGGCTCCCGGGGCGGGGCGAATACCGATGCCAACCGGCGCATGGCCATGCTCTGGGGCGACGGGGACACCGTGCGCGACCCGGCAGGCACCACCTATACCAAGCAGAGCACCTATACGGTAAAGGATCTGAGCCGCATCGGGGACAGCCTGTACAACCACTACAAGCAGCTGATCATGCTGCGCAAGGCCAACCCGGAGATCGCCCGGGGCGAGTATACCGCCCTGCGCTTTGCCGATACCAAGCTGGGCGGCTTTACCTGCACATGGAACGGCAGCACCGTCGCGGTTTTGCACAACACCACCATCCGGGATCAGACCATCGATCTGAGCGCCGCCACCGACCTGCCCTTTACGGTGGTCGCCGGGTATGCGGGCGCAGGCAAGGCCGTTCTGGAGGGCACCCTTGTGACCCTTTCCGGGCAGACCAGCGTGGTACTTCGGATGGATGGCGAGTAAGGGAGGGCTGCCCATGGGCAAATATCCCATCAAGAAAGAGTTTTTCCCCTTCAACCTGTTTGCGCCGCCCATCAGCGAAGGATTCGTGCGGCTGGCGCAGAAGCACATGAAGCCGCCCCGGTTTCTGTGGAAGGATCCGGAGGCGCGGGTGGAGACCCTGTCCATCCCCGGCTGGCAGGGGGATGAGATCACCCTGTATATGCTGAGCCCGAAGGACATCGAAACCCCTGCTCCCTGCTTTCTGCACCTCCACGGCGGCGGGTTCGTATTCGAGGGATCAAACAGCCATTACCGGCTGGCGATGACCCTTGCCAAAGAAGCCCGGTGCAGGGTGGTCTATCCCGTGTACCGGCTGGCCCCCGACCATCCCCTGCCCATTCCTCACGAGGACTGCTACGCCGCCCTTTGCTGGGTACACGCCCACGCGGATATGCTGGGCATCGATCCGGAGCGGATCGGCATCGGCGGGGACAGCGCAGGCGGCACGCTGACAGCCGCCCTGTGCCTGATGGCCCGGGAACGGAACGCGCCGGTGAAGCCCCTGTTCCAGATGCTGATCTTTCCCTGGCTGGACGGGCGCAACGGCAGCGAAAGCTGCAAACGGTTTGTGGATACCCCCATGTGGAACAGCACCCTTTCCGAGAAGGTGGGGCCGCTGATCGACCCCGACCCGGAAAACACGCCGCTGATCTGCCGCTCCCCTGCCGAGGCGGAGAGCCACCGGGGATTGCCGCCGGCTTACATCGAGACTGCCGAGTTCGACTGCCTGCATGATGATGGCGTGCTTTACGCCAGGCTGCTGAAGGAAGCGGGGGTGGAGGTGGAGTACCACGAAGCAAAGGGAGCCATGCATGGGTTTGATACGGTGTGGAACGCTCCCACCACCAGAGAGATGGTGAGGCGGCGGGTGAATTATGTGAAAAGGATGTTCGGGCAGGGATGAAGCCCATTGTGATAACGGATAACCGGATACGTTGCCGCCGAAAAAAGTCCTCCGTCCCCATCGCCTTGCAATGACCCCTACCATCAGGCACTACGTGCCAGCTTCCTCCCCCGCTGGGGGAAGAAGCCTTTTTTGTTGGCTGTTTTCTTGGCGGACAGCCAACCGAAAAGGCACCTTCTTCAGAGGGCGACGGAGGGAAGCGCGTGCGCAGTGCGCACAACGCCGAAGGCGTTAGCGACCCGCAGTCTCGGGCCGAAGCAAGTACAGACCACGGTTAGTGGGCTGTACGCCGACTGAGGTTGCGGGCCGTAGGCTGTCGCCGCAAGGCGACTGAGGGTGCGTGGAGCAGGGGCGGCTACCGACATCGGCTTGGCTGTTGTCCGTGACAGAAAACCACCGTCCCCATCGCCTTGCAATGACCCCTACCATCAGGCACTACGTGCCAGCTTCCTCCCCCGCTGGGGGAAGAAGCCTTTTTTATTGGCTGTTTTCTTGGTGGAAAGCCAACCGAAAAGGTTCCTCTCAGGAAGGCTTCCCTTGTTCTCCCGTTGTTTTTTTCTTCCCGCCTCCGATATGCCGGTATCGAAATACAGTTTTGTAATTTAATTTCCGTGTCGCTTTATTATTGATGTGAAATTAAGTTTTATAATTAACTTACCGATTGACAATCGCAAATATCAACTGTAAAATAGCAACAGATGATCGGAAGTGATCATATTCCGGTCATTTTCAAGACGAATTGTCCCCGCTGTGCAACGGGTGCAAGGTTTACTAAATGATGGGAGGAAACTAACAATGAGCAAGATGGCTACCAAACTGGTCGCTCTGCTGATGGCGCTGATCATGGTGCTGGGCATGGTGCCCGCCATGGCAGAGGAGACCGCCGCCGCAGAAGCCGCCACCGCATACATCATGTATGCCAATGCCGACTGGTCTGCCCAGTACTGGTACGACGGCAACGAGTATGCCGGCGTTACCCCCGCCACCGTGGATGTGACCGCTGCCGGTGATTACACCGTCGGTCTCACCTTCGAAAACCCCTCCAACGGCCTGGCCTTTATGGCTCTGGGCCTGAAGAACGGCGAAAAGCTGTTCCCCAAGCACTACCTGAAGATCAACGCCATCCGCGTCAACGGCGCAGACATCGCCTACGACAAGGGCTACACCAGCTCTGATGACCAGATCGAGACCCGTATGAACATCTACAACGAGTGGGTCTCCGAGCTGCCCGCCGATGCCCGTTCCTTCGACGGCAATGTGGAAGATGCCAACTGGATCATCGTGGACAAGGCCGCCTTCGAGGGCGTTACCTCTGTCGAGATCGACTTCTCCCTGCTGGAGAAGGGCATTGATACCGCTTACATCATGTTCGCCGACGCTACCTGGGAGCGCCAGTACTGGCTGGACGGCAACGAGTACGGCGGCGTTACCGTAAAGAACGCCACCATCACCGGTGCGGGCGACTACTCCGTGGGTCTGGACTTCACCACCACCGAGTACGGCAAGGCCGCCGGCATTGCCTTTGCTGCCCTGGGCATCAAGAAGGGCGAAAACACCTTCCCCGGCATGATGATCAAGATCAACGACATCCGTATCAACGGCGAATCTGTCGAGGTGCAGAAGGGCTACACCAGCTCTGACGACCAGATCGAGACCCGCATGAACATCTACAACGAGTGGGTACCCGAGGTTCCCACCGATGCCACCGTCCGCTCCTGGGACGGCACCACCGAGGGCGCTTCCGCCATCATCGTGGCCAAGGAAGCCTTTGCCGAAGTGAAGACCATCGACATCGACTTCACCCTGGTTCCCGTGACCGATACCGCCTACATCATGTTCGCCGACAGCGCATGGGCCGTTCAGTACTGGCTGGATGGCAACGAGTATGCCGGTGTTACCGCCACCAACGCCACCGTTGAGGGCCCCGGCACCTACACCGTGGGTCTGAACTTCGAAACCCCCGCCACCGGCGTTGCTTTCGCCGCGCTGGGCATCAAGACCGGTGAAAAGACCTTCGGCGGTCACCTGATCAACATCAAGGAAGTCAAGATCAACGGCGAGGCTGTGGAAGTGGCTAAGGGCTACACCAGCTCCGACGACCAGATCGAGACCCGCATGAACATCTACAACGAGTGGGTCACCGAACTGCCCACCGACCTGTCCGTGCGCAGCTGGGACGGCACCACCGAGGGCGCTGCTCCCATCATCATCGCCAAGGAAGCCTTTGCCGAGGTGAAGAGCATCGAGATCACCTTCGACTACATCTACGGCGAGCCCGCTGTTGCCGAAGGCCCCGTGCCCATGACCGAGGATGAGATCGCCGCCGCCAAGGCTGCCGATTACAACGCCTACTTCGGCTTCCAGACTGAGAACTACATCTTCCGCAACACCTGGGATGACGCTTCCTACGGCAAGGATGTGGAAGACGGCCTGTACTTCGGCCGCATGACCGGCTGGGATGCCGACAACAACGCTGTGGACTACGGCGGCACCTACACCGACGCTGCCGTCACCGCCAACGGCACCTACACCGTGTCCCTCACCTGCGGCGACATGGCTTACGGTCCCGACACCTTCTTCCGCATGCTGTATGTTTCCACCGACATCCCCTCCGCCGCTGTGGAGCAGGGCGTGGTCACCCTCAGCGATATCACTGTCAAGTTCGGCGAAGGCAAGACCCAGGCCGGTTCCTATGTGAACACCTCCGGCGACTATGCCCGTATTGCGCTGATCGACGAGTATGACAGCAAGGCACCCACCGACCTGGCTTACACCATGCCTGCCGCCGGTGAGACCATCACCATCAGCTTCACCGTTTCCGGTCTGGCTGACTAAGAGCTCCGGTTTTCGCTCCGGCGCCCCCTGCCCAGCGCAGGGAGCGCCGGAGTCCTGTTCTAACGAAAGTGCAAGGCGTGCCGATCCTACGCTTGAGCGCTGCAATAAGCCCGCAGCGTTCAAGCGTAGCATTGGCAGCCGGCAAATGCCTACAGAAACGAGGAACACCCATGCAAGCAAATGCCGTATTGCCCGCAGGGCGCACCGTGGCAAAGGAAAAGCCGAACCACATCCTGCGCCTGTGCCGTCTGCTGGTTCTTGTGACCGGACTGATGATCTTCTTTCCCCAGGTGAACCCGGGGCGCATCATGCTCAAGATCAACGAAAACGCCTCCCTGTTCACCACCGCCATTTCCTACGAGACCCTCACCAACAGCGTGGGCCGTCCCCTGCGCATGGAGTGGATCCTGCCCTGGCATTTCCATATGCTGATGCTGGGCGCAGCCATCGTGCTGGTGGGCGTTTTGCTGTGCTGCGTGGGCGGCTGCATGAGCCTTGGCAACAACCGCATGAAGCGCACCGGTCTCCTCTTCCCCCTGATCGGCTCTGTGGCGGTGGGCGGCGGTCTTGTGCTGATCTGCCACATGCAGGCGCTGGTCGCAGGGCTGGAAAAGGCCGATAAGCTGGAGCCCATCTTCCCCACGGGCATCTGGGTATTCGCCGTTGCCGCCGGGTTGATCTTCCTGACTGCCCTGATCTCGCTGCTCACCCTGCCCAAAGAGGTGGAGGAGCGCATGGAAATGGAAGAAAAGTACCGCCTGTTCCTGATGTTCCTGCCGGTGCTGCTGCTGGCGTTCATCTTCTGCTACCTACCCATTTACGGCTGGCGTTTCGCCTTCTTCGACTACAAGATCGGCGATGCGCTGACCGCCGAAAACTTTGTGGGCTTCAAGTGGTTCACCTATCTGTTTGAAAACGCCGCCACCCGCAGCGATCTGGTGCGCGTTCTGCGCAACACGCTGATCATGTCCGGTCTGGGTATTGCCACCAGCTGGCTGCCCATCGCCTTTGCGGTGCTGCTGGCCGAGGTGCGCTCCACCAAGTTCCAGCGGCTGGTGCAGACGCTGACCACCATTCCCAACTTTATCTCCTGGGTGCTGGTATACGCCATCGCCTTTGCCATCTTCTCCACCGACGGCTTTATCAACAGCTTTTTACGCAATGTGTGCAATGTAGCCGGTGCAAACACCGACTATCTGGCCTCTGCCGACGGCATCTGGGTAAAGATGCTGCTCTGGGGCACCTGGAAGGGTCTGGGCTGGAGCGCCATCGTATACATCGCCGGTATTGCGGGCATCGACCAACAGCTCTACGAGGCTGCCAAGGTGGACGGCGCAAACCGCTACCAGTGCATCTGGCACATTACCATTCCCGGTCTGGTGCCCACCTACTGCGTAATGCTGCTGATGAGCATCGCGGGTATCCTTTCCAACGGCATGGATCAGTATCTGGTATTCGAAAACGCCCTCAACAAGGACGTGATCGAGGTGCTGGATCTCTACGTTTACAACATCGGCATCAAGCAGGGTCTGATCCCCATCTCCACGGTGGTGGGCGTGTTCAAGTCTGTGATCGGTGTAACGCTTCTCTTCGGCGCGAACGGCATCTCCAAGGCCATCCGCGGCGAGAGCATCATTTAAGGGAGGGCAATGGCTATGAGCAAAAAAGTGCAGAATCACATTGCCCGCAAACCCGGCGACTACCTTTTCGACGGGCTGATCTACCTTCTCTTCGGGCTGTTTACCATCCTGTGTGTGTTCCCCTTCTACTACCTGTTCATCAACACCATTTCGGATAACGACAAGGTGGTTTCCGGTCTGGTGAACTTCTACCCCATCGGTCTGCATTTCAACAACTACATCGCCCTGAAGGATGTTGCCGATCTGGGCTCCTCGGTGATCGTAACGGTGGCCCGCACCGTCATCGGCACCGCGCTGATGGTGATCGTATCCGCCTGGGCGGGCTATCTGGTAACCAAGCAGAAGATGTGGAAGCGCAGCCTGTGGTACCGGGCGCTGGTGATCACCATGTACTTCAACGCCGGTCTGATCCCCTGGTACATGAACATGCTGATGCTGGGGCTTACCGACAACTTCCTGGCATACATCCTGCCGGGCATGATCGCGCCCTACAACATTATTCTGGTAAAAACCTACATCGAAAGCATCCCCGGCTCGCTGGAGGAAAGCGCGGTAATTGACGGCGCAAGCACCCTTACGGTGTTCCGCAAGATCATCCTGCCGCTGAGCGTGCCCATTCTTGCCACCATCTCCATCTTCGGCGCGGTGGGCAACTGGAACTCTTTCCAGGATTCCCTGCTGCTGATGAGCAACAGCCCCAAGCTGTACACCCTGCAGCACCGGCTGTATGTGTACCTGAACCAGTCCTCCAACCTGTCTGCGCTGGTAAGCGGCTCGGGCGGTCTTTCCACCCAGGCGGCGCAGAACATGCTCTCCAGCAAGGTGATCAAGTACACGGTATCCATGGTCACGATCATCCCCATTCTGCTGGTGTATCCCTTTATGCAGCGTTACTTCGTCAAGGGCATCATGCTGGGCGCGGTAAAGGGCTGATCCCCCCGTATCGATTGGAGCGATCCATCACGATAGATTTTCGAAAGGAGTTTTCCACATGAGCAAGCGCATCCTCTCTCTGGTGCTGGCGCTGATGCTGTCTCTGGGCTGTCTGAGCGCCCTGGCAGAAGAAGTGCCCTACTACGCTGTTCCCAGTGATCTCTACGACTACTATCCTCTGGAAGACGAAACCATCACCCTGACCGCCTACAGCCAGCTGGCCAACTACAGCGGCATCCAGACCGGCTGGGGCGCCACCCTGCTGAAGGATCTGTTCAATGTTGAGCTGAACATCGTGCCCGACATGGACGGCACCTACGAGACCCGCGTTGCCAACGGCAACCTGGGCGATCTGGTGATCTGGGGCGCCAACGGCGCGGATTACAAGAACGCCATCGACAAGGGCATGCTACTGGATTGGGAAGAGGATGATCTGGGCCCCATCTATGCCCCCTACATCTTCGAAAACTACACCACCGCCCTCAACTCCAACCGGGATATCTCCGGCACCGGCAAGCTGTACGGCATCGGCATGGACGTTGCCCTGCAGGAGGGCGCGCACAAGTCCTTCATGTACAGCTGGGATCTGCGCTGGGATCTCTACAAGGAGCTGGGCTATCCCGAGATCAAGGATCTGGACGATCTGTATGATGTCTTTGTGCAGATGAAGGAGATCTGCCCCAAGGACGAGCTGGGCAACGATGCCTACGCCGCTTCCCTCTGGCCCGACTGGGACGGCAACATGGTCATGTACGTGAAGGCTCTGGGTACCGCCTACTACGGCTTTGACGAGCTGGGTCTGGGCCACTACGACCCCAAGACCGGCAACTTCATCGACTGCCTTGCCGAGGACGATCCCGCCGTGGCAGGCGACAGCCCCTATATCGAAATGCTCCGCTTCTTCAACAAGCTGTACCGCGCCGGTCTGCTGGACCCCAACTCCATGACCCAGACCTACGACGAAATGGCACAGAAGGTGAAGAACGGCGGCGTGTACTGGGGCATCTTCAACTATGCCTCCTCCATGATCTACAACACCGCCGAGCATCTGGATGCGGGCAAGATGATGTACGCCCGTGTGCCTGACGCTGCCTGCCCCATCGTATACGGTCTGAGCGGTCTGGGCGGCAACCGTGTATGGACCATCGGCGCAGACACCGAGTACCCCGAACTGTGCCTTGCCATTATGGATTACCTTGCCACCCCCGAAGGCAGCCTGACCATGTGGTACGGCCCCCGCGGTCTGATGTGGGACTACAACGAGCAGGGCGGTCTGTACTTTACCGAGCTGGGCAAGACCTGCAACCAGGACAGCAAGCACGACCTGAACGGCGTGGAGTGGGTATCCCCCTACACGGGCAAGAGCTACACCCTCTCCGGCAACTTCAACGACGGCTGCATCCAGATCAACAACACCACCCTTGCCCGCGACATGCTGGCTCCCGATTCCAAGCTGGGCGAAGCCTTCAACAAGGATACCTGGGTATCCGAGCAGGCTGCTTCCACCTATGCCATCCAGGAGGACTGGCGCAACTGGAGCGGCGTAAGCCTTGTTGACCCCTACTTCGAGAAGGTGAACAGCTACACCGTTATGCCCGACCTGCCCTATTCCGAGAGCGTGCGCGATGATACGCTGGAGGTAAAGTGGGGTCAGGTGACCAAGGCCATTACCACCAACAGCTGGCGCGCCATCTATGCCAAGGCCGACGCAGAGTTCGACATGCACATCCGCAACATGCGCACCCAGTGCGACAGCTACGGCTACGATGAGTGCGTCGAATGGAGCCGCGGCGAAGCCGCCACCAAGTGGCAGCTGCAGCAGGAGCAGGCTGCGCTTGCCGAATAAAACGCAGCAACCCACCGTTTGGGGGAGGGGCGAGTCCCTTCCCCCGTTTTTTGAACAGACACACTTTTTGACCGGAGGGACGACCATGAAAACTCTTTTGAGGCTCCTTTGCCTGCTGCTGGTACTGGCGCTTGTGCCCATGGGCGCATGGGCCGACGTGGACAGCGGCGAGGGCGTTGTTCCCGTAATGCCCATGCGGGATCTGACGGCGGCGGAGATCACCGCCGAAATGGGTACGGGCTGGAACCTTGGCAACACCATGGACGGGCACAGCGGCTTTGTGCCCGGTGAGACCTGCTGGCAGCCCACCGTGACCACCCAGAAGCTGATCACCGCCGTGCATGATGCAGGCTTCAACACCATGCGCCTGCCCGTTACCTGGGGCGAGATGATCGACGATGCCAACGGCTATCAGATCGATGAAGCATGGCTGAGCCGTGTGCAGGACATTGCCGACTATGCCGTGAACGAAGGCATGTATGTGATCATCAACCTGCACCACGACGGCGCAGAGCAGACCGGCTGGCTGCGCATCGCCGCCGAAGGGGATGCCCTGGAGACCGTAAAGGCCAAGTATGCCGCCGTGTGGCAGCAGATCGCTCTGCGGTTTCGTGACTACGATGAGCACATCATCTTTGAAAGCATGAACGAAGTCTGCGGCGACGACCCCTCCCGGGAGGGCTATCTGAAGGATTTCCGCACCATCGAGATGCTGAACCAGCTCTTTGTGGACACCGTGCGTCAGACCGGCGGCAACAACGCCCACCGCTGGCTTTCCGTGCCTGCCCGGTACACCAACATCGTAAACACCCTGAACCCGGACTACGGCTTTACCCTGCCCACGGACAGCGCGCAGAAGCTGATGCTTTCTGTGCATGATTACGACTATTCCTTCGGCATCCAGGCCAACATGAACGCCACCCTGTGGAACCAGGACAAGGCCCTTGCCCTCTACAAGCACATGGAAGCCCTGAAGGCTGCCTATGTGGACAAGGGTGTGCCCGTAGTGCTGGGCGAATACGGCGCAGTAAACAAGAACAACGACGGCAACCGCGCCTATTACTACGAGGCCATGAACCGGATGTGCGTGCTGTGCGGCATCATTCCCTGCGCATGGGACATCGGCTGGTACGACCGGGCGCAGGATCCCGACTACACCTTTGCCCTGTTCGACCGTGCCACCGGCGAAGAGCTGTTCCCCGGCGTGGTCAGCGCGATCATGCGCGGATACCGCAACCCGCTGCCCACCAACACCCGGGGCAACATCCTCAAGATTACCAAGCCCCAGAACGCCGCAACCGCCCCCGAGCTGCCCGCCTTTGAGACTGTCCGCTTCCCGGAGAAGCAGGTCTTTGCCGCCTCCGGTCAGGTGCTGCCCATTGCGCCGGAAGCCCTGCCCGCAGACCGTACCGACTCGCTGGTGTATGCGTCCTCCAACCCGGCGGTAGCTGCCGTGCACAACGGCATGGTCTATGCCAAGGCTCCCGGCTCTGCCCAGATCACCGCCCGGTCGCAGGCAGGCGAGGCCTCCGACACCATGATCGTGGTGGTGCGCCCCGCACAGGTGGATAAGCCCATCACCGCCATCAACGCTCCCAACAGCGTAGCCACCAAGGCCGGCTTCGGGCTGACGCTGGATGCCACCGTATCCCCTGCCGACCATACCGACGCCCTCTACTACCTCTCCGCCGACCCCAAGGTGTGTACCGTGAACCCGCTGGGCAAGCTGGTGCCTGTGGCTCCCGGCGAAACCACCGTAACGCTGATCACCGCCACGGGGTTGAAGAAGGAGATCGCCGTGACCGTGGTGGGCGACAAGCCCGCCGAGCCTGCCGAGGGCATTCCGGTGGGCATCGGCCTGTACTACAACGACAGCGTACACGGGCACTATGCCACCGAGACCGGCGAGACCCTCGCCCTGAACGGGGACGGTACCTACACCCTTGCCTTCGATGCCGCCAAGCACCTTTCCGACAAGGCGAAGGCTGCCGGGGTGACGGACATCACCGGCGTGGGCGCGATCTATCTTTATGACACCACCGGCAAGGCGAATGTGCTCAAGAGCTGCGATATCCACTACGACCGCATCGAGCTGAACGGCGCAGCCCTGCCGCTGAAGGAGCATGAGCCCAAGAGTGCACTGAAGGCCAACGGCAAGCTGGATACCAACGATCCCCTGAACGCATGGGACGGCTCCGTGACCGATATGGTGACCGTGAAGGATTATGTGCTCACCTTCCCCATTGACGATGCGCCCATGACCATCAGCATAACATTCACCATCAGCAACTTTGCCTATAACGAGTAAGCGCCGCAGGGAGCGGAGCAAAGCGGGGCTGCTGCGGTTTTTCCGCGGCAGCCCCGTTTTTGCAGCTTTCTCTTGACATTCCGCCCCCGATGAAGGATACTGACACTAACGATCAAAAAAACGATTTTCCTGCCCCGGCAACAACCGGGCAGGAACCATACGAGGTGCGACCATGACCCTACTGAACCGCTATCCTCTGGGAGACCTTCTCTTATGCTATGTGACCAACGACCGCCAGCAGGTGGGCATGCTGCTGATCCCTGCCGCCATGGAGGGAGATGTGCTGGAAAAGAACTGGGCGGTGGAGCCGCTGGTGCAGCTCCATGCCCGGGGCGATCAGCTGCCCAACGGCTACGGCAACGGGCATACCCTTGCCACCACCACCGCCACCGAGCGGCTCAGGCTGGAAAGCCAGCAACAGACCGGCGACACCATCGAGACCGTGCTTGCAGACGGTACGGGGCGCACCGTGCGCCACCGGGTGCGCTGGCACGAGGGGCTGAAAGCCCTGCGGGTATCCACCGTGTTTGAGAACCGTTCGGACAAGCCCATTGTGCTCAACCTGCTCAGCAGCGTGAATCTGGGCATGCTGACCCCCTTTACCGAGGGGGATGCCTCCGGCGCGCTGCGGGTACACCGGATGCGCAGCGCATGGAGCGCAGAGGGGCGTTTGCAGACCGATACCGTGGAGCAGCTGCATCTGGAGCGTTCCTGGACGGGACATGCCCTTCGTGTGGAAAAATTCGGGCAGGTAGGCTCCATGCCGGTGCGGGGCTGGTTCCCCTTTGCCGCCGTGGAGGATACCCATGCCGGGGTCTGCTGGGCCATGCAGCTGGCCTGCCCCTCCTCGTGGCAGATGGAGCTGCGCCGCAGGGACGACGGGCTGTGCATGATGGCCTCCCTTGCGGATGAGGACTACGGGCACTGGTGCAAGACCATCCAGCCCGGCGAAAGCTTTGAAAGCCCCGAAGCCGCGCTGACCGTCTGCCGGGGCGGCGTGGATGAGGCCTCCCAACGGCTGCTGACCATCCAGCGGGAGAACCTGAACGGGCGCATGCAGGAGCTGCCGGTGCTGTTCAACGAATACTGCACCACATGGGGCGACCCCTGCCACGACAACATGGTACGCATTGCCGATACCCTCCGGGGGCATGGCTTCGATTATCTGGTGATGGATGCGGGCTGGTATGCCAAGGACGGCATCGGCTGGAGCGATGCGGGCGGCGACTGGATCCCCAATGAGACCACCCTGTTCCCCAAGGGGCTGAAGGCGACTGCCGACTACATCAAGGCCGCCGGCATGAAGCCCGGCATCTGGTTTGAGGCCGAGAACGTGGCGGGCAGCTCCGATACCTTCCGCCGGGAGGATCTGCTGCTGAAGCGGGACGGTACCGTGATCGACACCGCCAACCGGCGTTTCCTCGATCTCAGGCAGGAGGCGGTGCACGCCCATCTGGAGGAGCGGGTGATCGGGCTGCTGCGGGACAAGGGCTTCCAATATGTGAAGATCGACTACAACTGCTGCATCGGCGTGGGCTGCGACCACCCGGACGGGCTGGGCGAGGGGCTTCGGCAGAACATGCAGGGCACCCTGCGGTTCTTCCGGCGCATGCGGGAAGCGGTGCCCGGGCTGATGATCGAAAACTGCGCCTCCGGCGGGCACCGGCTGGAGCCCTCCCTGATGGGGGTAAGCGATATGGCATCCTTCTCCGATGCCCATGAGTGCCCGGAGATCCCCATTATTGCAGCCAATCTGCACCGGCTGATCCTGCCTGCCCAGAGCCAGATCTGGGCGGTGGTACGGGCAGAGGACAGCCTGCGCCGCATCAACTATTCACTGGTGAACACCTTCCTGGGCGTGCTGTGCCTTTCCGGTGATGTGGAGCATCTCTCCCCCGCCCAGTGGGCCAAGGTGGATGAAGGCATCGCCTTCTTCAAGGCGGTGCGGCACATCATCGGCGGGGGCGTATCCGCTTTCCACGGGCAGGTATCCCCCGCATGGCGCAAGCCCGAGGGCTGGCAGGCAGTCTGCCGCACGCTGGCGGGCGAGACCCTGAGCGTAATCCACACCTTCGGCGGCGAGCACCCCGCAGAGGTACGGCTGCCGGTAAGCGGCAAGCGCATCCTGCGGGTGATGTGCAGCGAAAACAACCGGGTACGGTTGGAGGGCGGCGAGCTGGCAGTGGAGCTGAAGGCTCCCTTTGAGGCCGTCGCTGTGTATACCGGGGACTGAGCGGGATCCGGAAACCTGAAAAGCATCATACAGAAGGAGCAATGCTGTTATGAGGATCATCCTTGTACGCCACGGGCATCCCAACTACGAAAAAGACTGCCTGACCCCCCTTGGGCACAAGCATGCCGCTGCGGCTGCCCTGCGCCTGAAGGATGAGGGCATCCAGAAGATCTACTCTTCCACCTGCGGGCGCGCCATGGAGACCGCTCAGCACACCGCCGATCTGCTGGGGCTGACGGTGACCGGCATGGACGGCTTCCGGGAGCTGAACTGGGATCCCACCGACGGGCAGCCCCTGCTGCTGAACGGACACCCCTGGGACACCGCCGACTGGATGGTGGCCCACGGGGAAAGCCTGCTGGATCCCGACTGGGCAACAAAGCCGCCCTTTGACCGGAACATCGTTGTGGGCAGCGTACAGAAGGTATGGGACACCGCGGATGAATGGCTGCTGTCGCTGGGCTACCGGCGGGAGGGGCTGTACTACCGGGTGGAAGACCCCAAGTACCACACCGTAGCCCTTTTCGGACACGGGGGCGAGACCGCCGCACTGCTGAGCCACCTGTTCAACATTCCCTTCCCCTTCTTCTGCTCCGCCATGGGGCCGGACTATACCGGCATCATCGTGCTGACCCTGCCGGACAAGGCGGATGTACCCGTGCCCGTGCGTTTTGAACTGATGAACGATGTGAAGCATATACAGGGGCTGCGGGCGGAGAACGTGTTTGACCACTGAGTTACCTGCCGGTAAAGGAGGATGGGTTCCTTGAACAGCCGTTACGATGAAGTATCTGAGATGATCGTTGCCAAATTCCGCCGTTCTCTGCCCATGGCGGCGGAGATGGGGATCATACCCTACAAAAGCGAGAACGGGCGTTGGATCGGCTCGCCCTACGAGGGCAACAGCTGGTGGACGGGCGGCTTCTGGCCCGGGCTGATGTGGCAATTGTTCAACGCCACCGGCGATGAGGCTTTCAAGCAGGAAGCCCGCCGCACCCAGCAGCTGCTGACCGACGAATTCCGCACCTATCTGCAACTGAACCACGACATGGGCTTTATGTACCTGCTTTCCACCGGCGCGGACTACAAGCTGACCGGCAGCGAGCAGGCGCGGGTGGATACCCTCCATGCCGCCAGCCTGCTGCTGGGGCGGTTCAACCCCTGCGGCTACATCCGGGCTTGGAACAGCAAAGCCCAGATGGGCTATGCCATTATCGACTGCATGATGAACCTTTCCATCCTGTTCTGGGCCTCCCGCCAGCTGGAGGATCCCCGCTTTGCCAACGCTGCCCGCATCCATGCGGACATGAGCCTGCGGGAATTCCTGCGCCCGGACGGGTCGGTGAGCCACATCATCGAGCTGGATCCTGCCACGGGCAAGCGGGTGGCAGAGCATCCCGGGCAGGGGTACTGTCTGGGCAGCAGCTGGAGCCGGGGGCAGGCATGGGGTCTGTACGGCTTTACCCAGACCTACCTGAACACCGGCGATGCCCGCTATCTGGATGCCGCCCAGCGGATCGCAGGGTATTTTGTGAGCCATATCCGCCCGGACGGGTTGACGGATTGCGACTTCTGCCAGCCGGATACGGAGGAGCGGATCGACAACATTGCCGGCGCTTGCGCCGCCTGCGGACTGATGGAGCTTGCCAAGGCCACCGGAGAGGACAAGTGGCAGAAGGCCGCCCTCCGGCTGGTGGATGGGCTGCTCGCCCACTGCTGCGACTGGTCGGAGGAGCGGTGCGGGGTGCTGACCCACTGCACCGCCAGCTACCACGACGACGGCGCGGGGCGGCACACCAATATCACCTACGGGGACTACTTCCTGGTGGAGGCGCTTTGCAAGCTGCGGGGGACGGATCCCATGCTGTGGATGTGAATACAGGAAGAGGGGCGCTGCGGATGCAGCGCCCCTCAGCTCGTCAAAAAACACGCCTGCGGCGGCTTTTTTGACGACTTTTGCACCGTTTGCCTAGGAGCCTGCGGCTCCCCGGGCGGCAAACGGCGATAGGAATCCCTTGCTACGCAAGGGTTCCGTTTCCGCCGCACATGTCGCCGGAAACGGATTGAAAGCCAGAGGGCTGCAGCCCGACCACACCTCTGGGATTCTTTGACAGTCTGAGGGGCGCTGCGGATGCAGCGCCCCTTTTTTGTATTCTGTTGTCGGGATATCCGGTTACCGTTACGCCTTCTTGGCCGTCAGCTTGATGGCGACCAGAACGCCGATCATCAGCGCGATGGCGATGGGCAGCACGATGTACCATACCGGTACGAAGCCGGCAAGGATGTACGCCACGAAGCTGACCGCAGCCACAGTGATGGCATAAGGCAGCTGGGTGTTGACGTGGTTCACGTGGTTGCACTGAGCGCCCGCGGAAGCCATGATGGTGGTATCGGAGATGGGAGAGCAGTGGTCACCGCAGACAGCGCCGGCCATGCAGGCGGAAACGCACACAACGCCCAGAGGATCGGTCAGGGGGAACACAGCCAGCGTGATGGGGATCAGGATACCAAAGGTGCCCCAGCTGGTGCCGGTGGCAAAAGCCAGGAAGCAGGCAATGATGAACACGATGGCGGGCAGGAAGTTGGCAAAACCACGGGCAGAGCCTTTCACCAGACCTGCAACGAATTCCTTGGCACCCAGAGAATCGGTCATAGCCTTCAGGCTCCAGGCGAAGGTGAGGATCAGGATGGCGGGAACCATGGCCTTGAAGCCCTCAGGCAGGGCTTCCATGATCTGCTTGAAGTTGAGCACACGGCGGCACAGGTAGTAGATCATGGTGATGACCAGGGTAACGGCAGAGCCCAGCATCAGACCCACGGAGGCATCGCAGCCGGAGAAGGCATCGATGAAGCTGGTGCCGCTGAAGAAGCCGCCGGAGTAGATCATGCCGATGACGCAGCAGATGATGAGCACGATCACAGGCAGTACCAGGTCGATCACCTTGCCCTTGGGGTTGGCTTCTTCGTTGAGCTGCTCGCTCTTGTTTTCCACATCGGAGAACAGATCGCCGTTTTCGATGGCGTTCTTCTCGTGCTTGGCCATGGGGCCGAATTCCAGCTTGGTCAGCGCCAGCACGATCATCATGATGATGGTGAGGATGGCGTAGAAGTTGAAGGGGATGGCCTTGATGAACAGCTCCAGACCGTTGCCTTCTTCCACATAGCTGGAAACGGCAGCCGCCCAGGAGGAGATGGGAGCGATGATGCATATGGGAGCGGCGGTGGCATCGATCAGGTAGGACAGCTTGGCGCGGGAGATCTTCTGCTTGTCCGCCACGGGGCGCATCACGCTGCCCACGGTGAGGCAGTTGAAGTAGTCGTCGATGAAGATGAGCACGCCCAGAGCGATGGTGGCCAGCTGTGCGCCGGCGCGGCTCTTGATGCGGCTGGAAGCCCAGCGACCGAAGGCAGCGGAGCCGCCGGCACGGTTCATCAGGCTGACCATGGCGCCCAGAATGACCAGGAACACCAGAATGCCCATGTTGTAGCCATCGGCCAGAGAAGCCACGATACCGTCGTTGAACACATGGGTGATGGTGCCTTCGAAGTTGAAGTTGGAGTACAGCAGACCGCCGGTGAGGATACCGATGAACAGGGAGGAGTAGACCTCCTTGGTGATCAGCGCCAGACCGATGGCGATGATGGCGGGAACCAGCGACCAGAAGCTCTGATGGAACACGTTGGCAACGGGAGCGGCTTCGGTGGCTTCTTCGGCCAGCACGGTACCGCAGAGGGCGAACACCAGCAGCAGCGCGGCGATCGCCATGAACCATGTGCGGAGTCTCTTGTTCATGTTTGTTTTCTCCTTTGCAGATTTGTTTTGATAAACGAAACGGAGCCATGAACATCCGTCATGGCTCCATCAAGGTTCTGTGTATGCGTTGATGGATTCGTGACAGCGCTCCGCCCTTTCCGGGCGACAGTCTGACGGATCTTATCCGGCAGCCCGGGCGCTTTGCTGACGGGTCTCAGCCAAGCCCCTCGGCGGCAGCCCCTTTCCCCTTCCCCTGCTGTGACCCGGCAATGTGGGGTGGTACTCTTGGCAACCGCACCTCTATCATGTTCCTATTCCGTTTTCACCTACGATTATACAAACTTCGACACGTATGTCAATACTTTACGCAGCAGAACCACATTGTATACAATCGAGCAAACGTTGGCGCAATGCCGTTCTGCCCCGATCCCGGCGTTATGCCTGCCGTCCAAGGTGGATGATGACTCCCTTTTCCCAGCCGGAGATGGAACCGACCATGGGGGTATCACACAGCCAGAGCAGGCTTTCGTTATCGGTATGGATGGTGGGGACGGTATGGCAGACCCCGTTTTCGTCAAAAGTACCGTTGTTTTCGATAAACAGCATGGCGGGGCTGCCGTCGGCTGCCGTACCCCGGAGCATGTACCTTGCACTGAGCCGCCCGGGCTGCCCGGTCAGATAGGTCTGGGTGTCCACGCCGCCGGGGAGCACCTCGCCCCGGAAGCAGTCACAGTCGCAAAAGCCGCCGAAACGGATTATATTGATCTGTCCCCGGGGGCTTTTCAAGGTGTCGCAGCCCTCGACGGTGATGTGGATGGTAAGGATATCCTCCATGGGATCGCACCTCCTGTGGATCAAAGCAGGTCTTTGACATAGAGGCGGTCTGTGCCGCCGCCGTAGTTGACGATATCCCGCAGGTAGCGGTAACCATATTTTTCATACAGCCCGATATACTCTGTGGGAATGTAGGTTCTTTGAAAGCCGAGGGTCTTGGCGTACCCGTTGGCACAGTCGATCAGCTGCCCGCTGATGCGCCGCCCCCGATACGCCTCTGCCACAAACAGGGTGGATACCCATGGGAACACATCGGGCAGGGGGTAATAATCGGTCTTCATCAAAGTGACCATGCCCACGGGTTTGCCGTCCAGCAGGGCAAGAAAGGGGGTCTCCCAGTCCTGATACATCCAATGGCAGACCATGTACAGGGTATGCTCCCTGACCTCCTGCCAGGAAAAATGGGTGACGAAATCCTTAAGGAGCTGCATTTCGTCGCTGTCCCTCTCCACTTTGCGGATCTCCGGTCGCTGCGGTACGGGGTTGTTCACGGGCGCCCCTCCCTTATACCAATGTTTGATACCATCCAGTATAGCACCGTACAGGGCACAAACACAACCGCTGCGTTTTTCTTTTGACCCGACAGGGGCTTTTCTGCTACAATCAAAGCAGCAAACGGAGCAACTGCGCCCGGACAACCGCATTTTGATCAAGGAGTGATCTTTTCATGACCGACCGCACCATTCTGCCGCCCATGAAGCCTGAGGATTTTCCCGAAAACACTGCTTTGCCGGAAGGGGCGCAGGAGGTGCGCTGGCAGGACACCTTCGGCTACGGGGTGGCCTTTGCCCACGGCATCGTTTATGCGGAGCGGGAGGGTATGCCTTTGCACCTGCACCACCTGTGCCCCCGGAACGACCGGCGGGACAATCCCCTGATCGTGTTCGTACAGGGCAGCGCATGGTACAGGCAGGATCTGTTCATCCACCTGCCGGAGATGGTGCGCATGTGCCAGAAGGGGTACTGCGTTTCGCTGGTGGAATACCGCCCCTCCACCACCGCCCCCTTCCCTGCACAATGCGAGGATGTAAAGACCGCCATCCGCTTTCTGCGTTCGGATGCCCGGCATTTCCGCTTCGACCCGGATCGGGTGGCTCTCTGGGGCGACAGCAGCGGCGGGCATACCGCTCTCATGGCGGGCTTTACCGGGGATGAGTGCCTGAACTGCCCCGGCGACCCGGATGCCACCGCAGCCGTGCGCTGCATCGTGGACTGGTACGCTCCCACGGTGGTGAGCGAGATGGCCTTTGAACCCAGCACCCAGGAACATGCCTCGCCGGATTGCCCCGAGGGCTGGCTGATCGGGCATCTGCCGGTGCAGGAGCACCCGGAGAAAGCCGCCGCCACCGTGCCCCAGAGCTATCTGCGGGCAGACAGCCCCACCCCGCCGGTGCTGATCATGCACGGAAGCCGTGATATGACGGTGAATTTCCAGCAGAGTGTGCATTTATACGAGGCATTGCGGGGCATGGGCAAGGATGTGGAATTTGTGAAGCTGCTGGGGGCGGATCATGGCTTCCGGGGGTTTGCCTGCGAAGAGGCGCTCGGGGAAGTGGAGCGGTTTTTGAAAAAGTGGCTGTGAGGGGGGCTACAACCCCTCGGGCGGGTGCGCTGACAGCGACGCTTGCATAGGGTAGCCTTTTTTGAGGGGGGACGCGTGGAGGGGTGTGCCGTTCCATACGCCATGCAAATCCCCCTACCATCAGTCAGGCTACGCCTGACAGCTTCCTCCCCCGCTGGGGGAAGAAGCCTTCTGTGTTGGCTGTTTTTCTTGGGGACGCCAAGCCTATAAGGCTCCTTCCATGGAAGGGGGGAAGACTTTTTGGGGGCGGGGCTGGAAAGATACACAACAAATCAGCGGTCTGCATTTGCAGACCGCTGATTGTGTATGGATCAGATCCGGTTGCCGGCGAACTGGGTCATGTACAGCTCGTAGTACTTGCCCTGTTTTGCCAGAAGCTCCTCGTGGCTGCCGATCTCCACCACCCGACCCTGATCCATGACCACGATCTTGTCCGCATCCCGGATGGTGGACAGACGGTGGGCAATGATCAGGCTGGTGCGGTTCTTCATCAGCTGCACCATGGCGTCCTGAATTTTCTTTTCGGTACGGGTATCCACCGAAGAGGTGGCTTCGTCCAGAATGAGGATCTTGGGATCCGCCAGCACGGCGCGGGCGATGGACATCAACTGCCGCTGACCGTGGGACAGACCTGCGCCCGCCTGTTTCAGATAGGTATCGTACTTCTTGGGCAGCTTTTCGATGTAGTGGCGGATGTGGCTCATATCCGCAGCGCGCACCATCGCCTCGTCCGGAGCATCCAGATCGGCATATTTGATGTTGTTTTCAATGGTGTTGGAAAACAGCACCGTATCCTGCAGAACAATGGCGATGTTATCCCGCAGGAAATCCCGCCGGATGTCCCGGATATTCACCCCGTCCACAAGGATCTCGCCCTTGTCCACCGGGTAGAAGCGCATCAGCAGGTTGACCACCGTGGTCTTGCCGCTGCCCGTGGAGCCTACCAGCGCGATCTTCTGCCCCGGTTCCACCTCCAGATCAAAGTCGAAAAGCACCTGCTTGCCGGGCACGTAGGAAAAATCCACATTGCGGAAGGAGATGCGCCCGGTGATGTTTGCCAGCTCCTTATCGCCGCTGTTGTCCTCGTCCGGCTCGTCCAGCAGGGCAAAGACCCGCTCCGCACCCGCCACGGCGGTCTGGATGGTGCCGTAGAGCTGGGCGATCTCGTTGATGGGGCGGGAGAACTGCTTGGCGTAAATGATGAACGCCGACACCGTACCGATGGTGATGAGCCCGGTATAGGCAAAGTAGCCGCCGAAGGCCGCCACGATGACGAAGCTGATGTTGGAGATACAGTTCATGATCGGGCCCATGGAGCCGCCAAGGATCTCCGCCTTGATGCTCACTTTGCGCAGCTCGTTGGAGGTTTGGCAGAACTCATCGATCACGTCCTGCTGCTTGTTGTAGGCAACGATGGACTTGTAGCCGGTGATCATCTCTTCGGAATGCCCGTTCAGCTGTCCCAGAATGGCGGAGCGTTTGCGGTACACCTTGCGCATCACCTTGGACATCTGTTTGGTGACCAGCACCGTCAAAAGCACCGTGACCATGGTGATCAGCGTAAGCTGCCAGCAGTAGACGAACATGATGGTGACCGTGCCAACGACCGTGAGCAGACCGGACACCAGCGAGCCAAGACTCTGGGAAATGGTGCCGGATACGTTTTCCACATCGTTGGTCATGCGGCTCATCACATCGCCGCTGGAGTGGGTGTCCAGATAGCGGATGGACAGGTGATCCATCTTCTTGAACAGGTCGTGGCGCATCATGCGGGTAATGCTCTGGCTGAGCCGTGCCGACAGCAGGGACTGGGCCAGTGTGAACAGCACATTACCCAGATAGACGACCAGCAGCAGGATCACGCAGCTGCGCAGCTGATCCCACGCCCTGCCTGCGATATGGTCGATGGCGCTGCCCTGCAAAGAGGGGGCAAGCAGCCCCGCAAGGGTGACGCACACCACGGAGATGAGCAGCAGCACCAGCAGCCGCTTGGATTTGCCGAAGTAGGTCATCAGCCGTGCCAGCGTGCCGCCTACGTTTTCCGCATGCTCCACAGTCTGCCCCATGTTTCTGCCGGGGCCGCCGCCGGGTCTGCCACGGAAGTTGACCGTGGGCTGGGAGGCGTTCTTTGCAGCGGATACCTTGTATACGTTTGCCTGCGCGCCGGGGGCGTTTTCAAAGCCCTTGGGGAGAGATTTTGCCATGCTCACTGCTTATCGCCTCCTTCCTCAAGCTGGGAGCGGTAGATATCCTGATAGATGGGCGAGGACTGCATCAGCTCCTCGTGGGAGCCGATGGCGGCAATACCGCCTTCGTCCAGCACGGCGATGCGGTCTGCCCCCTTGATGGAGGCAATGCGCTGGGCGATGATGATCTTGGTCACGTCCGGGCATTCCGCTTCCAGCGCCTTGTAGAGAGAGGCCTCGGTCTTCAGATCCAGGGCGCTGGTGGAATCGTCGAAGATGAGGATCTCATGCTCCCTGACCAGCGCACGGGCAATGGAGATGCGCTGCTTCTGCCCGCCGGAGAGGGAATGCCCGCCCTCGGTGACCGGGGTGTAGTAGCCGCTGCTCTTCTGGCAGATAAAATCGTCCGCCTGGGCGATCTCCGCAGCCTTCTTGATCTCCCACGGGGTGGCATCTTTCTTCGACCAGCTGATGTTTTCGGCAATGCTGCGGGAGTACAGTTCTGCCTTCTGCAGAACGATGGCGATCTTGTCCCGGAGGGTTTCCAGATCGTAATCCTTTACATTGATGCCGTCCACCAGCACTTCGCCCTCGGTGGCATCGTAGAACCGGGGAATCAGATGCACCAGCGTGCTCTTGCCGCTGGCGGTGGCGCCGATGATGCCCAGCGTCTCGCCCGGCTCCACCCGGAAGGAGATGTTCTCCAGCACCTCTTCCCCATCGCCGCCCGGGTAGGAAAAGCTGACGTTGCGGAACTCCACCGAGCCCTTTTCGACGGCAATGCCGGTATGCCCGCCGTCCACGATCACATCGGGACTGTTCAGCACTTCATTGATGCGGTCGGCGGATGCCCTGGCGCGGCTGAAGATCTGGAAAATATTCGCCATAAAGGTAACGCCGTGCAGGATCTGCGCCAGATAGGTGATGGCTGCCATGGTGTTGCCGGGGGTGATGCTGCCGCCGTCCCTGACCGTCCAGCCGCCCACGATGATCACCGCCACCACGCACAGGTTGAGCACGATGTTCATACAGGGGCCCATAAAGGCCAAAAGGCTCTGCACCCGCAGGTTTTCGGCACAGAGGGCGTCGTTGGCTTCGTCAAAGCGGCTCAGCTCATATTCCTCCCGCACATACGCCTTGACCACCCGCGCACCCGCCACGGTCTCCTGCATAATGTGGTTGATGCCGTCCAGCTTTTTCTGCACCACAGAAAACAGGGGTGCGGTTTTGCGCAGGAAGAACACCGCAAAAAGCGCCACAAACGGCAGACCGCAGGCCGCCACCAACGCAAACTTGGGCGACTGGCGGTACAGCATGATAATGCCGCCCACGAACATGACACAGTTGCGTACAAAGCCGCGCACGGACATCATGACCGTGTTCTGCACCTGCGTTACGTCGTTGGTGAGGCGGGTGACCAGCGAACCGGTGGAGATCTTGTCGGTCTGCTGGAAGGACAGGTGCATGATCTTGGCAAACACGTCCTTACGCAGGTCGTTGCCGAAGCCCTGCGCCGCAATGTTGGCGAACACGCCGCACATGACGCCGCACAGACCGCCCAGCAGCACCGTGAGGATCATGCGGATGCCCACGGAGATGATCAGGTCGATATTGCTTTGAAGCACGCCGTTATCCACGATATCGGCCATCATATCGGGCTGGAGCAGATCCATGGCTACCTCGCCCACCATGAACAGGGGCGCAAGCAGGCAGAAGACCCAGTATTTCTTTACGTATTTCAGCATTCGGTCAGATCCTTTCGTATGTAGTCGGCGATCTTATCCAGCAGAGCGATCATTTCGGCTTCCTTTTCCGCACCGATGAGGGCGGTGATGCCGCTGTCGGAGATCTCCAGCTGGCGGTGCAGTTCCCGGGCGATCAACTCGCTTTTCTCTGTCAGATACAGGCAGGAGCCGCGCCGGTCGGCAGGATCGGTCTGCTTTTGCAGATAGCCTTCCTCTTCCATGCTCTTGACTGCCTGGTTGACCGCCGAGGTGGTAACGCCCGCAAATTCGGCTATGTGCCGCTGCCCCGCGCCGGGGTGGTGGTACAGATACAGGATCACCGTGCGGTAGGACTCGGGTACGCCCATGCGGCGTGCCACCTCCCGCACATGCTGCTGCCAGCTGCGCCGGGCCTTTCCCACTGAGCGCATCAGGCTTTTGGTGGTTTCCATAGCTGCCTCCTGATAGATAAGGATTAATTAAGTGCTTAATGATTATAGCAGACGGGGACCGGTTGTCAACAACAAAAACAGGCTGCCGTCTGCGCTTGCAGACAGCAGCCCGTACAGGCATAAGGTTTTACTGCTCCTGAGAAGCCTCGATCTCTTCGCCGGAGGCCACCTTGTCGAAGATGGCGGTCACCTCGTCGGAGGGAGCGGGGGTCAGCTTGGCGACCAGTACGGAAACCAGCAGACCGGCGATGAAGCCGGGGATGATCTCGTAAATACCGGTACCCTTGAGGAAGATGAGCCAGAGGATATCCACGGCTGCGCCGGTGACGATGCCCGCCAGTGCGCCCTGGAAGTTGAAGCGGCGCCAGAACAGAGCCAGCATCAGCACGGGGCCGAAGGCAGCGCCGAACACGCCCCAGGCGTTCTCCACCAGACCCATGATGGTGCCGGAGTTGGGGTTGGCGGCGATGAACACGGCGATAAGGGCGATGGCCAGCACCACGTAGCGGCCTGCCCAGAGCATTTCCTTATCGGTGGCCTGATCCTTGCGGATGATGGGCTTATACACATCGCTGGCAAAGGCGGAAGCGGAGGCCAGCAGCTGGCTGTCGGCAGTGCTCATGGCAGCGGCAAGGATGGCGCTGAGCAGCAGACCGCTGATCAGTGCGGGGAAGATCTTGCGCACCATCTGGATGAACACAGTGGAGCTGTCGGCGATCTCGCCCATGAACAGGTGCCCGATCACGCCGGAAAGCACGGAGAAGATGAGGATGAACACCGTCCAGCTGATGCCGATCTTGGCGCTCTTCTTCAGATCCTTGTCGGAGCGCAGGCTCATGAAGCGGACGATGATGTGGGGCATGCCGAAGTAGCCCAGACCCCAGCCCAGACCGGAAACAACATCCTTCCAGTTGGCGAACAGGTTCCAGTAGTTTTCGGGCAGCTGATCCATGGTGGAAGCGCCCTGACCGGCATTGACCAGGAACATGGCGAAGATGGGAGCGATCAGCAGGGCGCCCAGCATGAGCAGGCCCTGGAAGAAGTCGGTCCAGCAGACGGCGGAGAAGCCGCCCAGGAAGGTGTAGACGATGATGATAACGGCTGCGATGTACATGGCGGTGGTGGCATCAATACCCATAACAGTATTGAACAGGGTGCCGCAGGCCTTGATGGAGGAAGCGGCATACACGGTATACGCCACAAGGAAGATGACCGCGCAGATCACCTGCAGGGCCTTGCTCTTGGACAGGAAGCGGTTGGTAAGGAACTGGGGAATGGTGATGGAGTCGTTAGCGGCGATGGAGTAGCGGCGCAGGCGGGGAGCCTGTACCAGCCAGCTGATGGCATAGCCGATGCCCAGACCGATGGCGATCCATGCCTGACCCAGACCGGCTGCATAGATGGAGGCGGGCAGACCCATCAGTACCCATGCGCTCATATCGGAAGCGCCGGCGCTGAGGGCGGATACCCAGGGGCCCATCTGGCGGCCGCCCAGGAAGTAGCCCTTTTCGCCGCCGCTCTTGGAGCGGAGGAAGAAGAACACGCCGACCCCGATCATAAAGATGAAATAGGCAATAAAGACGATCAATTCAGCAATCTTCATGGTTCACATCCGTTTCCCGGTGCGGTGCACCGTGTACTGTGCCTGCCCGGAGCCGCTTGCGCCCCTACAGTGCATGTATGTGTTCGATTATACATTGGGGATGCATCAAAATGCAACAAATCCGGGCAGATGGGACAAACAAAGAACAATTTGCATACAAAAAAAGAAGCTGCCCCGATGCATACGCACCGGGGCAGACCGGGAATAAGGCAACAGATCTGTTTGGCAGCAAACCGGCAGCGGCGGCTTACGCCTCGGCCTCTCCGGCTTCTTCGGCCTTGTCCTCATCCCCGGCATCCACCTGGCGCAGACCCGCCACCTGGGATACCGGCAGAGAGAAGCAGATGGCTCCCGCATCGGTACCGGGGCCTGCCTGCTCCACGATGGCCTTCATAATGGCGGCTTTCTTCTGCGCCTCTGCCACAATGAGCACCACATCTTTTTCGCTGGCAAGGGAAATGCCGAGGAATTTGCCCGTTTCCCGGCTGCCGGTGCCCTTCCCCAGCAGCACCGTGCCGCCGGTGGCCCCGGCAGAACGGGCGGCGTGCATCACCATATCGGATGCGCCTTCGTTGAGAATCACGTAGATCAGCTCGTGGGAGAAGACCATTTTGGGCTTTTCTCCCGTGGGCGTTTTGTTATCGGTCAGGTATGCCATGGTCCGTCCTCCTCCAACGCTCTTGATGGGCACGCTGAGCATGATGCCGTTGCCCGGAATATCGATGAACATGCGAATTTTGGCAGCCCGCATCAGCTTCTGGGTCTGCTCCCTGTCCGCTACCGTGCTGATGAGGGCTTTATCCTTCTGGGCAAGCCCATAAAGGGACAGATGCTCCGAGGTTGCGGTGCCCTGGCAGAGCATGGTCAGGGTAAGGGGCAGCTTCAGGTTCTGGCAGATGGTCTCCATGGTCTGGGCGCGTTCGCGGTCTACGATGGTCATGACATAATTCAGTTCCACAGGATCACACCTCCCACAGCTCGATCACGTCGCTGTCGCCATAGACCACTTCGGGCTCGGCAGGCGTTTTGCGCACTTTGATGACATAGATCAGACCCATGATCTGTACGGTGATGAGGGGCATCATGGCCACCAGCGCCACCAGACCGAAGGCATCGGTCATCACATTGCCGCCGGTGGCGCTGGTAGCGCCCATGGCAAAGGGCAGCATAAAGGTGGCGGTCAGGGGGCCGGAGGCAACGCCGCCGGAGTCGAAAGCGATGGCGGTGAAGGTGGGCGGCACGAAGAACGCCAGCAGCAGCGCAATACCGTAGCCGGGGATCAGCAGCCACATGATGGGCAGACCGGTAATCACCCGCAGCATGGCCAGACCCATGGCAGCCGCCACGGCGATGGACAGGCTGTAGTGCATGGCGGTGGCGGAGATGGCGCCCGCGCTCAGCTCTTCCACCTGCTTGTTGAGCACATGCACCGCAGGCTCGGCATTGATGATGAACCAGCCCATCAGCATGGCAACGGGGATCAGGATCAGCTGCAGACGGGGCTCTGCCAGCCGCTGCCCCAGAATGTAGCCAAGGGAGGAAAAGCCCACATTTACGCCCGTCAGGAACAGCACCAGACCCACGCAGGTGAGCACCAGCCCCAGCAGGATGCGCATCAGCGGCAGCTTATGCAGCCTGAGGGCAACGACCTGAAAGATAAGGAAAAACGCCACGATGGGCAGAAGGGCGACCACGACCTCCAAAAGATACTCGGGCAGGGCGTGCAGGTAGCCGAAGCCCAGCTCCACCGTATCGGCATAGTTGCTGACGATGGAAGCAGCTGTGCCATCGGGGGCATCCTTGTAGACAAAGCTGAGGAGGAGCACCGCCAGAATGGGGCCAACGGAGCACAGCGCCACCAGACCGAAGGAGTCGGTATTGGCGTTGCCGTCGCTGCGGATGGAGGCCACACCAACGCCCAGCGCCATAATGAAGGGCACCGTCATGGGGCCGGTGGTAACGCCGCCGGAATCGAAGGCGACGGAGAGATAATCCGGGTGGGTAAGGGCCGCCAGCAGGAACACCAGCCCGTACAGCCCCATCAGCAACCACTTCATGGGAACGGCGAAGAGGATACGCAGCATGCTTGCCAGTAAAAACAGACCCACGCCAACCGCCACCGTAATGATCAGCAGCGTGGTATCGATGGCGGGCACATTGGCTGCCAGCACCTGCAGGTCGGGCTCCGCCACGGTAATGGCCACGCCCAGCAGAAAGCTGACAACAAGGATGAGCGCAAGGTTGCGGCTCTTGGTGAGCTTGGCGCCGATGTGGTTACCGATCTGGGTCATGGAAACATCGCTGCCGAGGGTGAACAAACCCATGCCCACGATCAGCAGCACTGCGCCCAGCAGAAACGCCAGCAGCAGGTCTGCCGTTACGGGTACAAAACTCAGGCACATCAGCGCAACGATGAGGGTGATGGGCAGTACCGAGGCAGCCGCCTCTTTGAATTTTTCAAAGAACATCGCCTTGGAATGCAACAGGGTCTCCTCCTTCCAAAAAAGAATATTCGGTTGTCTGCCTACGAAAGCAGGATACGCTTCCCGCTTGTGCATACAGACCGGAAAAAGCGGAGGAACCGATAGAAAAAAGGCAGCGCCGAAGCCCGGCTCTGCCTGTACCTGCGCTGCGCCCGGGAGATGGGTACACCACCCCCTGCGGCAATCGAGATAAATCGGCTGCACTATGCTGCCGATGACAGACTCCACCACTTATTTCGACTGCTTTGATGGTAGCATGGCGACCGGTTTTTGTCAACGTCCGCCGCCGTTTCTTGACAGCTCCTGCGGGGTTGGATTATGATGGCTATATATGGTTCTTTCATAACCTACAGATCGGGGTGTGTTTATCATGTTGGATCAGAGCGGACGCTATACCCTTACCCATTACAGCCGTATGGAGCCCTTCTGCAGCTTTCTGCCCGGTGTGGCGGGCGAAACAGGCGTGCCCATGTGGTGCTACTACGTAAACCGTGGGCAGTGTATCTCCAGCTTCGGCATCGAGGACAAGGATCATGCCATTATGGAGTTCTTCCCGGCACATCAGGCATACCAGTATACGGGGCGGGTGGGCTTCCGTACCTTCCTGAAGGTGAACGGGCAGCCCGTGGAGCCCTTTGCCGACGCCCAGAGTGAGCATGCCATGCACATCGGCATGAACGATCTGGTGATCCGGGATACCTGCAAGGGTGTGGAGATGACCGTTACCTACTTTACCCTGCCTGAAGAGCGGGGCGCGGCGCTGGTGCGCAGGGTGACCCTGACCAACCGCACCCAGCAGCCCATGCAGATCGACCTGCTGGACGGCATGCCCGCCATTCTGCCCTACGGCATCAATCTGCACAACACCAAGCATATGACCCAGACTTCCAAGGCATGGATGCAGGCAGAAAAGACCGCCGATGCCGCCTATTTCCGGGTACGCGCCAGCATGGAAGATACCAGCGACATCCAGAAGGTGCTGGGGGTCAACTTTGCCGCCGCCCGCACCGAAAGCGGCGAAGTGATGCCCGCTTTTGTGGATCCCCGCCACATTTTCGGCTACGACAGCGGGCTGGGCAACCCGGTGGGCTTCAACGGTGCGCCCTACAGCCAGTGGGCGGAGCAGAGCGAGGTATGCGAGAACATCCTGCCCGCCTGCTTCTTCGGGCGGCAGGCAGCGTTGCAGCCCGGGCAGAGCGCGACCCACAGCATCATCATCGGTCAGGCGGAAAGCCGGGAGCGGGCTGCGGAGCTGTGCGCCCGCATGTTCAGCGGCGACACCCTTGCCCGCAAGCATGAGCGCGCCACCCAAATGACCCTGCAGCTGACCGACCCCATCGCCGCTAAAACCGGCGACCCGGTCTTTGATATGTACAGCCGCCAGACCTATCTGGACAACCTGCTGCGCGGCGGCACCCCCGTTACCCTGCCCGGGGGAAAGGTGGTGTACATCTACTCCCGCAAGCACGGCGATCCGGAGCGGGACTACAACGCCTTCCGTATGCGCCCGGAATACTACTCCCAGGGCAACGGCAACTTCCGCGATGTAAACCAGAACCGGCGGTGCGATGTGCTGTTCTCCCCGGCGGTGGCCCGCAGCAATGTACACATGTTCTACAACCTGATCCAGGCCGACGGCTACAACCCGCTGGTGGTGGAGTATGTACAGTTTACCCTGCCCCAGAGCGCACAGCAGCAGTTGCTGCCCCTTGTGGCAGAGGAAAGCCGGGAAGCCGCCGCCAAGCTGCTCTGTGGCAGCTTTACCCCCGGTCAGCTGCGGATGGCATTGGAGGACTGGGCGCTGACCGTACCCGAAGAGGACTTCTTTGCCAAGGCCGTCGCCGAAGCCCGGCAGGGCGTTACCGCCAACTTTACCGAGGGCTTCTGGACCGACCACTGGACCTACAACCTTGACCAGATCGAAAGCTATCTGAGCGTATACCCGGAGACCGAAGAGGAGCTGTTCTGCGACGATTGCTCCTACACCTGGTTCCGCAGCCCGGAGAGCGTGCTGCCCCGCGCCAAGCGGTATGTGGTCACCCCCAACGGCGTGCGCCAGTACAATCATCTGGAAAAATGCCCCGACGACGGCGGGCAGCTGAAGGCGCAGGACGGCACTGTGATGCATGCCACGCTGATGGAAAAGATCCTGACGCTGCTGGCGGTAAAGACCGCCACCCTTGACCCCTACGGGCTGGGCATTGAAATGGAGGGCGGCAAGCCCGGCTGGTACGATGCGCTGAACGGTCTGCCCGGTCTGTTGGGCTCTTCCGTTGCCGAAACCCTGGAGCTGTGCCGGGCGCTGGAGGATCTGACCGCCCGTGCCGCACGCTTCCGCCGCAGCGTGAGCCTGATGGACGAAGCAGCGGTTCTTGCCCGCAGCGTGACCCGCATTCTGGAGGAAAACGAAGCTGTCTGGCAGCGGGAGGGCGAGAACCTGACCGTATGGAACGCCCTGTCCGATGCCCGGGAAGCCTACCGCGCCAGCCTGATGAGCCGGGTCGCCGGTACCAAGACCGAACTTTCTGCCGACGAGATGGACCATATGCTGGCTGTGTGGTCCGCCTGCATCCGCCGCAGCGTGGAAAAATCGCTGGCGCTGGGCGGCGGGCTGTGCCCCACCTACTTTGCCTACAACGTGACCGCCTACCATCAGGACGAGGCCGGTCTGCACCCCGATGCCATCGAGCTGGTCAAAATGCCCGACTTTTTGGAGGGTCAGGTGCGCTGGCTGCGGCTGGACCGCTCCATGGCGGATAAGCAGCAGCTGGTCAAAAACGTGGAGGAAAGCCGCCTGTACGACCGCAAGCTGAACATGTACAAGGTAAACGCCGCGCTGGGCGAGGCCTCCTACGAGATCGGGCGCGCCCATGCCTTTACCCCCGGCTGGCTGGAGAACGAATCCATCTGGTTGCACATGGAATACAAATACCTGCTGGAGCTTCTCCGGTCGGGGCTGTACAACGAATTTGCCGGGGCCTTCCACAAGGCGGCGGTTCCCTTCCTTGACCCCACCGTGTATGGGCGCAGCCCGCTGGAGAATTCCTCCTTTATCGCCTCAAGTGCAAACCCGGATCCCGTTATCCACGGCAAGGGCTTTGTGGCGCGGCTTTCCGGCTCCACGGCAGAGTTCTTGTCCATCTGGCAGCAGATGCTGCTGGGGCGGCAGCTGTTCACGGTGGAGGAAGATCAGCTGGTGCTGAGCCTTTCCCCCATGCTGCCCGGCTACCTGACCCGGGGCTGCAACACCATCGAAGCCACTTTGCTGGGCAAGACCAAAGTGATCTATCACATCACCCCCGGCATGACCTATCTGCCCGGACGGTATGCCCTTGGCGGCATGACCGTGCTCTGGCAGGACGGCACCCGGATCGTCTTTGCCGACGGGCTGCCCCGGGGCGAAGCGGCGGAGCGCATCCGCAGGCAGGAAGCGGTACAGATCGAAACCGGTCTGATCCCCATCCGCTTCTGCACCCAGTGCGGCGCAAAGCAGAGCGCAGAGGGCAAATTCTGCACCGAATGCGGCGCGGAGCTGGCTCCCCTGCCGGCAGCAGAACCGGTGCAGGACGCAGCCCAGACGGCGCAGAAGCCGGTGTTCGTGCCCGCATCCAACGAGCCGCTGGTGCTTGAGCCGGTGGAACGGCCTGTGTTTACCCCGGCTTCGGATGAGCCGCTGCAACTGAAGTGATCCGGTATATAAAAAGCGGGGTGCAGGGGGATCATCCCCCTGCCGGGCGTGAGCAGAGCCCACAATCCTACGCCGCAGCGTTTCCCTGCAAGCACAGCGAGCACCGAAGGTGCAAGATGTGCGACCTTGCTCGAAAGGATGAGTTTATCAGCAATCTGAGCCGCCGCAGAGCGTATCTGCGGCGGCTTTTCTCATTTTGCTTTCCCCCTGCTGTTTCATTTGGTGAAAAACGGGTGATACTGTAGACAGAACCCACCGGAAACAGAAGGAGGCATTTGGATGGATACGAAGGCTTTGTTTCAGATCACCTACGGACTGTACCTGCTCACCACCCATCAGCAGGGGGTGGACAACGGCTGCATCATCAACACGGTGATGCAGATTGCCGAGGAACCCAACCGGCTGGCGGTTTCGGTAAGCAAACGGAACCTGACCTGCGCCATGCTGCAGCAGACCCGGGAATTCAACGTTTCCACCCTGACCACCGATGCGGATTTTGCCCTTTTCAAGCGTTTTGGCATGCAGAGCGGGCGGGACACGGACAAGTTTGAGGGCTTCGAGGGCGTTGAGCGCACCGAAAACGGGCTGTACCGGCTGACGCACAGCACCAATGCCTGGCTGAGCGGCAGCGTGGTGCAGGAGGTGGATCTGGGTACCCATATGCTGTTTATTGCCGAGATGACCGACGGGCAGGTGGTTTCGGGCGACCCGCCCTGCACTTATACCTACTACCAGAGCCACATCAAGCCCAAGCCGGTGCAGCCTGCGAAGAAAAGTTGGGTCTGTGAGGTGTGCGGCTATGTGTACGAGGGCGAGACCCTGCCCGATGGCTTTGTGTGCCCGGTCTGCAAGCACGGGGCGGAAGTGTTCCGGCAGGTGGGGGATGCGTGAAGTCGGCACCCTCAGTCGCCTTACGGCGAGAACTCCCTCCTTCGGAAGGAGGCCAATGTGCTGGCGGTTCCAATCAAAGGCTTCTTTCTTCTCTGCCAAGCACGAAAAAACGGCTGCTTTCGCAAGCAGCCGTTTTGTTGTTCCCTTTATTCTTCCCTGTGCATTTCCTCGTTGACGGCAAGGATCTGCTGCTTTACCTCCGGGTCGATCTCATCGATGGGGTCGTGGACGGGGCGACCGGTGTAGAAGCCCTGAATCAGATCCACGCCCATTTCGATAAGCATGCGCAGCTCCTCGTAGGTCTCCACGCCCTCCGCCAGCACCCTGATGCTGTTGTGGCGGGCAAACTCGATGGTGCTGCGCACCACCATCTGCTTGTTGGGGCTGTTGTGGATGTCGTGGATGAGATAATGGTCGATCTTCACGATCTGGGGCGCATAACGAAGCAGGTTGACGATGTTGGAATGCCCCATGCCGTAGTCGTCCAGCGCAATGATGCTGCCGCATCCGTGTCGCCACAGATGCCGGATGGTCTCCAGTTCCTCGTCGGTGAGGGTGTTTTCCTCGGTAAGCTCCAGCACCACCCGGCTCAGGTATTCGCCGTATTGGTCGGAAAGCCGGTCGATATCCTCCTGCCGGAGGAAGTAGCCGGGAATGGTGTTGATGAACACCGGGCGTTCGCCGAAGCGGTCGCGGTCGCGCACATAACGCTCCAGAATGTTGAACAGCGAGTATTTCTCCACATCGTACAGCCGGTTATACTGGCGGGCTGCCTCCAGCACCTGCGTGGGCGACATGCCGATCTGCTTATCGGTGCGCATAAGGGCTTCGTAGGCGTACACATCGCCCGTTTCCGCGCTGACGATGGGCTGGAAATGATAGTGGAACAGATTGTTCTTCAGCAACAGGTGGAAGGCTGCATAGTAGGTATGGGGGTCGCTGACATCCTTGCCCGCAACGCCCATGCCCTGCTTGAGGCGGTTCTTGTACAGCTGGGCGTTGGCCTCCCGCAGATAGCCCTCCAGCGTGCCCGTCCAGCCGCCGGGCACCACCGTACAGCCGGAGTTGACCTCCACAAAATATTCCCGGCTGGAGCGGCTGTTGTAGCCCTCGATCTGGCTGAAGAACAGCGCGCCGGTATCGTTGATGGTATCGCCCACATCGTTGCCGTCGATGTAGTAATGGATCACGGTGAAGGTATCCTGGGCGGTATGGGCAATGAAGCAGTGGGCAGGATTGGCCATCTTCAATGCCTCGGCGGTAATGCGCAGGGTCTCCTCCACGGCATCCATACCGTGGTTTTCCAGAATGTAGGCATACTTGGGCAGGCTGTACACCGTAACCGACAGGGTCTTGTAATGGTTGGCGTTGTTGGCGGCGAAGCTTTCGAACCACTGCACCGCGCCCTTCAGGTTGGGCAGCCCCGTAACAGGATCGGTAATGGACGCGCGGCGCAGGCGCAGGTTCATATGCGACTGGCGGAAACGGCTGACCGCCGAACTGAGGGCGATATTCACCGCTCTTGCCACCCGCTTGATCTTGTCCGCATGCTCGGACAGGTCGCCGGTGTTGAGCACATAGTAACCGCATACCAGTCTGCCCACGTGCACCGGGGTGATCACACAGGCGGTATCATCCTCTGCCCATGCTTCCGGCTGGGGCAGCATATCGCTCAGGAGCATTCTGCCGGGCAGTCTGGACGCACTGGGCGTATAGTGGGAGGAAACCACCACCAGCTCGTCCGAGAAGGGGTGCTCGCTCTCCTGTGTTGCGCCGAGGGCATCCGCTACAAAGCTGCTGTTGAGGCATACGTGGGAATTGGCGATGATGCAGTACGACAGCGCTTCGGTAAGGCTGTTCATACCGCTGATGTTCTGCATATGGTCGATGCAGTCGTAGATATAGTCCTCGTGCCGCTGCATGGTATCCAGCGCATCATACAGGCGGAAGGCGGGGCGACCGTCCCCGGCGACAGGCGCAGGACAGCCGCAGGATTCGGTCAGATGCAGGATGTGGCTGTAGGTGATGTCCCGGGGCTGCTCCCCGGCAAGCCCTGCCAGCGCAGCATCCAGCGCAGCCTTTGCCAGCGCATCCACATCCTCCCGGCAGGTGGTGATGCGGGGCGGGAAGGAATCCGCTGCAGGGATACCGTCAAAGCCGGTAACCACCACATCCTCCGGCACACGACAGCCCATCTGCGCCAGTTCGCTGCATACGCCCAGCGCCATGCTGTCGTTGGCGCAGAAAATGGCTCCGGGCAGCTTTCCCCGGCTTTGCGCCAGCCCGCGAACGGCTTCGGCGGCAGGCTCGTTCCAGAGATCGGCGTAGATGAGCATATCGTCTGTAAAAGAGATCCCGTTGCGCTCAAGCACGGTACGGAAGCAGTCCGCACGCAGCTCTGCCTCCGGGTTGCCCTGCTTGCCGGTAAGGTACAGCACATCCCGGATGCCGTGATCCCGGATCACATGCTCCAGCAGGGCGCAGTACGTATCCCGGTAGTCGGGCCGGATGTTCCAGCAGCCCTCTGCCTGCCCCTTGACCATGACCACCGGCAGCTTTTCCTGCTGCGCCCGGGAGATGATATCCTCCACTACGGCGGCGCTGTAGAAGCTGTCGGCAAAAATGACCACCGCATCGATCACGCGGAAGTTCATCATGCGGAAAACAGATGCCGCGCCTTCGTCCTGGGCATCGTTGTTGAAGAAATCCACAAAGGTGTTGAAAACCATCAGCTTGCAGTTGTTCTGCTGCGCCAGCCGGTGCATTCCGCAAACAAATTCCGTGTGCAGCGGGGTATGCAGTTTGGTGGTGCAGACAGCGATCACGCGCTTCCCGTTCAGCATGGGGTACAGCCTCCCGAAAATGAAAGTTCAAGCCAAATTCATTGTACGGGATATGGTATGGAGTGTCAAGCGTGCAAATGTTTGCATAGCTTGACGCACCCGCTTGCCCCATGCTACAATACAGGCGACAAATGCATAGGAAAACACGGTTTGAAAAGTTGTATGCTGAGTAGATGAAAAGGGAATCCGGTTCGAATCCGGAACAACCGCCATTACTGTATTTGATGGAAAGAAAGTGCAGTGGCCATTGGGGCGCATGCCCTGAGAAGGCGCACTTTTCCCGCAGCGCGGCTGCGGCTGTCATAAGTCAGGAGAACTGCCGTGGTTTCGACAGGTGAACACAATTTGGTGTGAAGAGTGCAACCGACCCTTGCCGGGAAGGCGTTTTGCGGGTGCGCTCTGCTGAAATACAAGGCGCGCCCTGTAAGGCGTGCCTTTTTCGTGCATCGTCTGTTGCGCTCCTCAGGCCTGTGGGTTTGCGGGAGCGTTTGTTATACCAAAAAACACCGGTGCTTTGATGGCAGGCAAGGCACCTGCCGCCTGGGAAGGAGGGCGCACGGCATGACCGACAAACAACAGTGGGCTGTTGCACAGCTCATCCGCCGGCACGGGCAATTGGGCCGTCTGCCCAAGAAGGAAGACTTCGACGAAGCCACCCGATCCCGCATCAAGGCCTATCTGGGGCCATGGCCCCGGGCGCTGGAAGCGGCAGGGCTGAAGGAACCCTCCCCGGCGGCGGCAAACAAGCACCATGCCCGGAAGAAAAAACGAAAAAGGAGCGACCCCACATGAAAAAGACCCTTGCCCTGCTGCTGACCCTGCTGCTCGTATGCACCGCCCTGACCGGTCTGTGCGAAGCTGCGCCCACCGCACCTCAGGTATATGTATCCATTACCGACGATACCGGCGCATTGGCACTGGCCATGGAGGCCGTTACCGCCGCCGATCATGACGGCGACGGCGCATTCACCATCCACGATGCGCTCACCGCTGCCCATGCCGCCCACCCTGACGGCAAGGATGCCTACACCGTTGCACAGACCGAATGGGGGCTTTCCCTGATGGAGCTGTGGGGTGTGGAGAACGGCGGCAGCTACGGCTACTACCTGAACGATGCCATGGCCACGGGGCTGCTTGCCCCCGTGGCGGAGGGCGACCACATCAAGGCCTACGCCTATACCGATCTGGAAGGCTTCACCGACACCTACAGCTGGTTCGAAGCCCCCACTGCCGAAGTGAAGGCAGGCGAGACCCTTCCCCTGACCCTGTATGCCCTCACCTTTGATGAGAACTTCGCCCCGGTCAGCCTGCCGGCAGCAGAAGCCCGGCTGACGGTGAACGGCGATGCCACCGAAACCGTGACCGATGCGGAAGGCAAAGCCGGGCTGGTATTCGATGCCCCCGGCATCTATCTGGTCAGCGCGGTGAGCGATACCATGCTGCTGGTTGCACCGGTGTGCCTGGTGACCGTTACGGAGTAAACCCATTCCGGGCAGAGGTACGGATCCATGCCGCGCCCCTGCCCGCTTTCGACTGGAGGACGACCCCATGAAGCGAATCGCAGCCCTGCTGCTTGCCCTGATGCTGATGGCGACCCTGCTGCCCGCCTGCGCCGAAGCCTCTGTTCCCGCAGGGGCAAGAGAGCAGGTGTTCAACCTGCTGGATGCGGTACTGGCAGGTGAGACCGCCCGTTCGGGGGCAGAGGATACCGGCGCGTGGATCCGCAGCCTTGCCGCCGGGGTGGGCAGCGGGATGGAATGGCATATCCTTGCCCTGAGCCAGTTGCCGGAACTGGTCTACTACGGCGATCTGCTCCCCAGCCGGGCTGCGCTGGAAAGTGATCCGGTACAGGCAGAGACCCGGACCGCTGCCGCACGGCAGAAGCTGGCGTTGTGCACACTGGCGGTGGGCGGCTCTGCCGGGGTGGAGGAAGCCGCCATGGAGACCATCGGTCAGCAGGGCGTGATGACGTGGATCTTCGGGCTGCATCTTCTGAACAACGGCATTCCCGGCAGCTGCACCCAAAGCGAGGCCGCCGCCAGACTGCTGTCCCTGCGCAAGCCGGACGGCGGCTGGGCGGTGATGGGCAGTGCATCCGACGTGGATGTGACCGCCATGGCCCTGCAGGCGCTGGCTCCCTGCCGGCAGGATGCCGCTGTGGAGGCGGCGGTGCAGCAGGCGGTTGCCCTGCTTTCCCGGCGGCAGCTGCCAGACGGGGGCTATGCCAGCATGGGCGCAGCCAACCCGGAAAGCGCAACCCAGGTGCTGATCGCCCTGTGTTCGCTGGGCATCGACCCCATGGACGAACGCTTCATCAAGGATGGCAACAGCATCCTTTCCGGCCTTGCCGCCTATGCCCTGCCCGACGGCTGCTACAGCCACACCCCCGGCGGGGCGTACAGCCCTGCCGCCACCGGACAGGTACTGATGGGGCTTGCCGCCTACAGCCGGTACCTGAACGGGCGGGGTGGGCTGTTTCTGCTGGATCATGCACAGGAGAGCAAGGAAACGCAGAACGGGAACGCCGCTTCTCTGGGCATCATCGGCGGGGCGGACGGTCCCACAACCATCCTGCTGAACCCGCCCGGGGGCTGGCGCATCCCCGCCATGCTGGTTGTGGGCGGGCTGGCGCTGGTGTGGTGCATCCTGTCCCTCTGCCGGGGCAGACGCAAATGGAAGCATCTGCTGCCCCCGCTGTTGATCGCCGCCGTGCTGATCGCTGCCATCTGCTTTTTGGATATTCAGGCTCCGGAGGATTATTACACCCCCGGTAACGCCCCTGCCGGGGAGAGCACAGGCAGCGCCATGCTGGAGATCCGCTGCGATGTGCTGCCGGAGGGCAGCGAAAACGCACCCGCAGACGGTAGTATTCTGCCAAAGACCGCTTTTCCCATCTATGCGGGGGATACGGTCTACGACCTGCTGACCCGGGCTGCCCGGGAGCACCGGCTGCAGCTGGATACCAGCGGCGCGCCGGGCATGGTCTATGTATCCGGGCTTCAGTACCTCTACGAGCAAGCCCACGGGGAGCTGTCCGGGTGGATGTTCTTTGTGAACGGGCAATCCGCCTCCCGCAGCTGTGATCAATACACTGTGCAGGACGGCGACAGCATCCTGTGGGCATACACCTGTCAGATGGGCGCAGATCTGCCCTGAACCTCCCCCCACATCAACACAGAAAGGAGCAGCCGTCATGCAGGGATTTACAGAGCGCAACCCCATTTCCGTTGCCGTGTATTTTCTCGCGGCGGCGGGCGTTGCCATGTTCAGCATGGATCCCGTGCTGCTGGCGGTGTCGCTGTGCGGCGCAGTGGGGCTGTTCCTGCTGCTGGACGGGCTTGGCAGCCTGCGCAGCCATCTGTGGATGCTGGGGCTGTTCCTGCTCTCTGCGGTCATCAATCCCCTTACCTACCACAACGGACGCACCGTGCTGCTGGTGGTGAACCACAATCCCATCACGCTGGAGGCATGCCTCTACGGCCTTGCGGCAGCGGGGATGATCGTGGCGACGCTGTACTGGTTCCGCAGTTTCAGCCGCATCATGACCGGGGACAGGCTGCTCTATCTGCTGGGGGGCCTGAGCCCCGGGCTGGCGCTGGTGATCTCCATGGCATTGCGCTACGTGCCCCTGTACGGCAGGCAATGGCGCAGGGTGGAAGAGACCCAGCGCACCCTTGGGCTGTACCGGGAGGAAAACGCCGTGGATACCCTGCGGGGCAAGGCGCGGGTGTTTTCTGCCATGACCACATGGGCGTTGGAAAACGGCGTCATCACCGCCGACAGCATGGCTGCCCGGGGCTACGGCACCGGACGGCGCACCCACTTTACCCTGTTCCGCTTCCGAGCGGACGATATCCTGCTGCTGGTGCTGAGCCTTGTGCTGGCGGGGGTATCGCTCTGGGGGGCGGCAGGGCGCACGGTACAGTATTATCCGGTATTCTGTCTGAGCCCGCTTACCGGGCGGGCGTTGGCAGGGTATCTGGCCTACGGCGCACTGGTGTTGCTGCCGCTGATTTTGCAGACAAAGGAGGCGATCGCATGGCATTTCTGGAGCTGGAAAAAGTGAGCTTTACCTATCCCGGCGCAGCTGCGCCTGCGATCCGGGAGCTTTCCTTTTCTGTGGAGGAGGGAGAGCTGATCGTCCTGACGGGAGCCACAGGCAGCGGCAAAAGCACGCTCCTTCGGCTTTTGAAGCGGGAGCTTGCGCCCCGGGGCGAGCGCAGGGGCGTGATCCGGCTGGGCGGGGCGGACATGGAAAGCCTGCCGCCCCGGGAGGCTGCCTTTTCGGTGGGGTATGTGCTGCAACGCCCCGAGGAACAGATCGTGACCGACAAGGTATGGCACGAATTGTGCTTCGGACTGGAAAACATGGGGCTTCCCCGAGAGGAGATCGCCCGCAGGGTGGCAGAGACCGCCTCCTATTTCGGCATTGAAAGCTGGTACGAGCTGCCCGTGTGCCAGCTCAGCGGCGGGCAGAAACAGCTTTTGAATCTGGCGGCGGTGATGGCCATGCAGCCCCGGCTGCTTTTGCTGGACGAACCCACTGCCCAGCTGGATCCCATCGCAGCGGCAGATCTGATCGCCACCATCCACCGGCTGAACCGGGATATGGGGCTGACTGTGCTGGTGATCGAGCACCGGCTGGAGGAGCTGCTGCCCCTGTGCCACCGGGCGCTTGTGCTGCGGGAGGGGCAGCTTCTGGGCTGTGACTCCCCTGCCCGTGCCGCTGCATTGATGGCAAGCGATCCCCGGCTGGCAGAAAGCCTGCCTTCAGCTGCCCGGATGCATCACCTGCTGGGGCTTACCGGCGAATGCCCCCTGAGCGTGAGCCAGGGGCGGCAGTTGGTGCAGCGTTGGATGGAGACCGTGCCCCTGCATGCTGCCGGAGCAGAGACCGGTGCAGCCGTATCTCCGACCGGTGGCAAGGGGGCGTTGCCCCCTGCGCTGGAGCTGAAGCAGGTATATTTCCGCTACGAGCGCACCGCCCAGGATGTGCTCCGGGGCGTGAGTCTCCGGGCGGCGCAGGGCGAGATCCTGTGCCTGCTGGGGGGCAACGGCTCAGGCAAGAGCACCCTGCTGGGCGCAGCCGCCGGGCTGCGGCGGGTACAGCACGGGCAGGTGCGCATCTTCGGCCAAAAGCTGAGTCAATACAAGGGGCAGAGCCTGTACCGGGAGTGCGTCGCCCTTCTGCCCCAGGATGTGGAGACCCTGTTTTTGTGCGACACGGTACGGGAGGAGCTTGCCCGTACCGGTGCGGATCTGTCCTGCCTGCCCTTTGATCTGACCCTGCTGCCGGATCGGCATCCCTACGACCTGTCGGGGGGCGAAAAGCAGCTGCTGGCGCTTGCCATGGTGCTGGCGCAGAAGCCCCGGCTCCTGTTGATGGACGAGCCCACCAAGGGGCTGGATGCCTGTGCCAAAAAGCAATATGCGCAAGCGTTGAAGGCCCTGCGGGTGCAGGGAACCGCCATCGTGATCGTGACCCATGACGCTGTCTTTGCCGCCGACTGCGCCGACCGCTGTCTGCTGCTGTTCCGGGGGCAGGTGGCGGCAGAGGACGCGCCCGGCGTCTTTTTCGGCACCAATCTGTTCTACACCACCCCCATCAGCCGCATGACCCGGGGTCTGCTGCCGGGGTGCGTGACTGTGGAGGAAGCGGCTGCCCGGCTGGGCAAGGCTTCGTCTGCCGCCCGGAAGGAGGGCGGGGTATGATCCTGATCAAAAGCAGCCGCCTGCGGGCGGTTCTGCGGTGGCTGATCCCTCTGGCAGCCATCCCTTTGCTGGTGGCGGCCGGGGTGGCGCTGTTTCCCCAAAAGCAGCACCTGCTGGTATCCCTCGGGGTGGCGGTGTTGGCCCTTGTTCTGTTTCTGTGCGGGTTTGAGCGCAGGCAGACCGGCTCCCGGCGGATGGTGCTGGCAGCGGTGATCATTGCCCTGTGCATTGCGGGGCGGTTTATCCCGCTGGTAAAACCCGTTACGGCGCTTACCATCCTTGCGGGGATGTATCTGGGCGGGGAGACCGGCTTTCTGGTGGGCGCACTCTCTGCGGTGCTGAGCAATTTCTATTTCGGGCAGGGGCCTTGGACGCCTTTTCAGATGCTGGCCTGGGGCATGATCGGGCTTTCGGCGGGGTGGCTGTGCCGACCCCTGAAGAAAAGCCGCCTGCTGCTGGCGTTCTACGGACTGCTGACCGGCGTTGCCTATTCGCTGATGATGGATGTATGGACCGTGCTGTGGTACGACAGCGGGCTGCGCTGGGAGCTGTACCGGAGCGCGGTGGTCGCCGCGCTGCCCCATACGGCGTTGTACGGCGTTTCCAACCTGCTGTTTCTGTGGCTGCTGGCAAAGCCGGTGGGCAGGAAGCTGGATCGGGTGAAGCTGAAGTATGGGGTGTAAAAGTACAAAAACAAGCGGGTATCCGGCGTGGGGGCCGGATACCCGCTTGTTTGCGGAAGGGGGGCGGGCGAACCGAATGGATGCGACTGAGGGAAGCGCGTGCCTTGCACAAGGGAGGCTTGTGGGGGTGGGTGTTATCTTGGGGGACAGCCAACCCAAAGGCTCCTTCCGTTAGGAGGGAGCTGTCGCCGTCAGGCGACTGAGGGTGCTGGGCGTTAGGGGTGTGGCGGTTGGGGGTGGGTGGTGTCCACCGGTAGTTGTCTGCCGTTCCCTGCGCATTGGAAATAGCTGCGCTTGGCACCCTCAGTCTGCTTCGCAGACAGCTCCCTCCTTCGGAAGGAGCCTTTGGGAGTGGGTTTCCCCGTTGGGGGACAGCCAAGCGAAAAGGCTTCCCTGTGCAAGGGCGACGGAGGGAAGCGCGTGCCCAGTGGAGACGGAGGGAAGCGCGTGCCTTGCACAAGGGAGGCCTGTGGGGGTGGTGTTATCTTGGGTTGGCTGTTGCCCATTCTGGTCTGCCAACAGCGCAGGGAGCCTATCGGATCGGAGTTTCCCCCATCACCCCAGATAATGGCTCATGGCCAGCATCAGGCAGAAGCCTGCCAGCAGAGCGTAGGTCGCGCCCCGCTCGCTGCCGTGGGCGTGGGTCTCGGGGATCATTTCGTCGCTGATCACATAGAGCATGGTGCCGCCGGCAAAGGCCAGCGCAAAGGGCAGGATGGCGGTGGATACGGTGACCGCCAGATAGCCCAGCAGCGCACCCAGTACCTCCACCACACCGGTGAGCAAAGCGGCGATGAAAGTACGGCCCTTGCTCATGCCTGCCGCCAGCATGGGCGCGATGATCACCATGCCCTCGGGGATGTTCTGCAGCGCAATGCCCGCCGCAATGGTCACCGCCTCGCCCACATCGCCCGTGCCGAAGCCAACGCCCGCAGCGATGCCCTCGGGCAGGTTGTGGATGGCGATGGCCATCACAAACAGCAGCACCTTGTTCAGCTGGTCGGTGCCGCCTGGATGGGTCTCCTGATCCACTCCGCTCAGCTTGTGCAGATGGGGCACCAGCTTATCCAGCAGGTTGAGGCACAGCGCACCGCAGAAAATGCCTGCCACCGCTACCGGCAGCCCGGCCGCCCCGCCATACTCCAGCGAGGGCAGGATGAGCCCGATCACCGCCGCCGCCAGCATAACGCCTGCGGCAAACGCAAGCACGATATCGCTGAACCGGTGGCTGATCTTTTTGGTGGCAAAGCCCAGCAGCGCACCCAGTACCGTTGCGCCGCCGACGCCAAGGGCGGTGAGAAGAACCATTTGCATGAAAGTCACTCCTTTTTGCAGGGGGCTCTGCCCCGCGCCCCGGCAGGAAGATGATCCCCCCTGCACCCACTGATTTTCTGTTTCAGTTTACGCAGGGATCCCGTGCAGGGTACCTGCGGGGGCAGGTTTTCCTGTTTCCATTATACACAGAAAGCCCCCTTGCCGAAACCGGCCCGGGGGCAAAAGATGAAATTCTTACTCGAACCACTTTGCCGGCAGATACTTGCGCTGGTTTTCCAGCATATCGTCGAACAGCTTCTGCCCGTCGGCGGGGGTGACATGACCCATCTGGGGATCGTTCATGAAGGTGGTGAAGCCCAGCTTGCGGTCGCAGGTCATAGCGGCTTTGAGGGTGTTTTCCTGATTGTACACATGGCGCGCCACCAGCGGCAGCACGTTCTGGGGAATATCGCCCGCAAACACGGGCTGGATGCGGTCACGCCCGAAGATGGCGTTGGTTTCCACCACCGCGCCCAGAGGCAGGTTGGAGATCTGGCCCCGGTTGGGGATATTCACATTGCTGACCAGATCGCCCAGACCCAGAATGGCCTTGAGCAGGAGATGCCCCTCTTCGCCCGAACCCTTCAGGTTGATCTCTTCCTTGCCGGAGATCAGGTCGTCGCTGCGCTGAAGGCGGTTCTTCAGATCGTTTACGCGCCAGTCCACGGTGGTCAGGCCGAACATCCAGCTGCGCACCGTCTCGGGATCCCGGGTGTACCAGGGGGGCATGAATTCTGCCAAGTGGCGGTCGCCTGCGGCAGCGATAACGCCGTACTTGCGGAACAGGTCGATCTTGACCCGCTCTGCGCTGGCAAAGGAGGAATTCATCCAGTTCTTGTCGCCGCCCTTATCGTAGCCGCTCTCGGCATAGGTCTGGGCAAACTTCTCGTACAGGGGCCACAGGTCGATGCCCTTGTAGCTGGCGGCGGTGATCCACGTAAAGTGGTTGATGCCCGTTACCGTGGTGTGGATCTCGTGACGGTCCACACCTTCGATGCCCAGCTGATCGCGCAGCATCTGACACATCAGCCCCTGAGTGCCGAACACCTCGTGGCAGCAGCCGAAGGCCTTGATCCCGGGGAACACCTCATACAGGGTGCGGATGCACAGCGTCATGGGGTTGGTGTAGTTGATGACCCATGCTTCGGGGGCATAGTCCCGGATGGCCTGCGCGATCTCCACAAACATGGGGATGGTGCGCATGGCGCGCATAAAGCCGCCGGGGCCTACGGTATCGCCTACGGGCTGGTACACACCCACCCGCTCGGGCAGGTGCACGTCGGAGCGCATTTCCTCGAACGTGCCGGGCAGGATGGAGATGACCACGAAATCGGCCCCGGTAAGGGCGTCCTTCAGGGTGTCGGATACGGTGTACTCCCAACGGGAAACCGCATCCGGGTGGGCGCTGATCTTTTTGCCGATCACCTCGTTGCGGCGGGCGGCTTCCTTGTCGATGTCGTAAAGGCGCACGGTGCCGCAGAGCTGCTCATCCTTTGCCAGATCCATCATGAAGCCCCATGCCCAGCCCCGGCTGCCGCCGCCGATGTAGGCCACGTTCAGCCCGGTGCGCTTGTTTTCGCCGGTGTTCATCATTGTTCTTCTTCCTCCGTTATGTGGTTTGCGTTGTGGCTTGTATCCGTTCGTCCGCAGCCTTCTGCGGGCGGGTAAAACAGGGGTCAGGCGTCCTCGATCCTGCGGGTGGTGATGAGCCGCCCTTCCCTATCGGTGATCAGGCGCATGCCGCAGGGGGATGCCATCCTTTCTTTGCCATCCACAAAGATATGTCCCTCGCTGCCGTTGCTTTCGATGCGGTACAGCCTTTCGCCTATACGCTGCTCGTAAACACAGGGTGCGCCGGTGCCAAGGCTGAACCAGATTTGCCCCATGTGCATGTGTACGCCCCAGATATGGGCCATGTATTCCAGCACCGAAAGCACCGTGGGACCGTAGCCGTCCTGAAAGGGATCGCTGCTGCCCGGCTCCATGGGCGCTTTGGTAACCGAGGACACCCGGCTGGGCGCGCCGGTGAAGGGATCGTACTGCTGGGTGAACACATAGCCGCCGTCGATGACGGCTTTGAAGAGCCGATGCCCCAGCCTTGTGACCAGCGGCTCCCAGCCGTAGCGTTCCAGCGCGCGGATGGCCCGCTGATAGGTAAGCCCCTCCGGCTGCCCGCTCCAGTTGTTCTCCGGGGCGTTGCGGAAGGCGGGGTCGTTGGCTGCCACCGAGGGAAGCGGCATGGGCGTCCAGAATTCGTTGGGTTCCAGAAGATGCTCCCGCACGAACCGGTCTGCCATCAGTTGGGAAAAGCTGCCCCAGTACATGCAGCGCAGGTTGTTGTGGGTCAGGATGGGGATGGTGTTGCCGAAGCGGTCCCGGTCGAAGCAGGCGCCCTTTTCATCATCCCACAGGCGGGCTTTCAGCGCCGCTGCCACCTGATCGGCGGCGGCGCGCCAGTAGGTCTCCTTCCCGTCCTCCAGAATACCGCTGATGCGGCTGAGCACATCCCTTGCCGAATAAGAAAAGGACATGATATCCATCGAGGCCATGGGCACCACGCTGCTGCCCGCCGGGGGAGTGTCGGTCAGGCAATACACGGGCGCATCCCCGTAGCGCAGGGCGTTATCCTCGCCCGTATCGTATACGCAGAAGGATTCCAGACAGCCGTCGCCGTCCGAGTCCCGGGTGCGCCACAAATACTCGTCAAAGCGGATGAGGCACTGCTGCAACAGCTTCAGATACTCCCGGTTTTCGCCGATCCAGTAGTACAGATCCAGCGCAGGTTCAGGGAAGCAGAAGCCCTGAAATTTGTTGAACTGGGCTTCGATGCTGCCGTCCGGGAAGCCCTGTATGGAGCCCGCCAGCCGCCCGTCCGCCCGCTGGGTGCGCATAAAGAGCAGCACATTGTTCAGCGCGGCGGTCAGGTTGCGCTTGGCGTACATCTCGCCGCCCATGGGCTGGGTCTCCAGCCAGATCTTTTCGTAGCCGCCGCCCTCCACCAGCACCTGATCTGCGCCGAACTGCTGCAGATTGCCAAGGCATTTGCGCTCGGCGGCATCAAACAGCCGCTGAATGGCTTCGTTTTCCGTACGGAAGAAAACGCCGGTGTCCGGGAGCATGCTCTCACCTCGGTATAAACGGAATGTAAGTGGTACCATTATAGCGGAAATGCAGACATTTTCCAATACAAAACGGGTCAAAAGTCGGTTTTGGACGGTTGATGGTCGAAAAAGTCCCGCTTTACGGCGGGGCGGGCAGGATGGTATGATACAGGCAGCAATACGGTGCGGCGGCGGGAACGGCTGCCGCGTACAGCAAGGAGAAAAACCGCATGAAACGCAGCGATATCAACATCCGCGACCCCTTTGTGCTGGTGCACGGGGGTAAATACTACCTTTACGGTACCCGGGGCGAGACCTGCTGGGGGCCTGCCGACGGCTTTGATGTGTACGTGGGCGACGATCTGGAAAACTGGTCGGAGCCGGTGGAATGCTTCCACAACGACGGCTCCTTCTGGGCAGACCGGAACTACTGGGCCCCGGAGGTGTATGCCTACAAGGGTGCATTCTACATGTTCGCCAGCTTCAAGAACCCGCAGGTGCGCCGGGGTACGGCGATCCTGCGGGCAGAGAGCCCGCTGGGCCCTTTCCTGCCCCATTCGGAAGGGTGCGTAACGCCCCGGGAGTGGGAATGTCTGGACGGCACGCTCTACCTGAGCCCGGAGGGCAAGCCCTACATGGTCTTCTGCCACGAATGGGTACAGGCAGGGGACGGGGAGATCTGCGCCCTTCCGCTGACGGAGGATCTGCGGGCGGCGGCGGGCGAGCCCTTCCTGCTGTTCCGGGCATCGGAAGCCCCATGGTGCAAGGTGATGCACCATTCCAGCGGCATAAGCGGCTGCGTGACCGACGGCCCCTTCTTTTACCGCACCGAAAACGGCACCCTGCTGTGCCTGTGGGCCGGCTTTTCCGAGGGCGGGTATACCGAAGCGGTAGCCGTATCGGACAATGGGGATATTACCGGGCAGTTTACCCAGACCGATCCCCTGTTCATGGACGACGGGGGGCACGGCATGGTGTTCCGGGGGCTGGACGGACAATTGTACCTGACCCTGCACAGCCCCAATGCCCATCTGGAGGAACGCCCCTGCTTCCACCCCATCCGGGAGGAGGGAGGACGGCTGCACAGAGGGTGAAGAGATAACATCAGCTATGTTTCGTCTCCCGTTGACACCCGCCCCACCTTGGTGCTACCATCGAAAAAAACAACCGCATACATCCGCTGCGGCAAAGGAGGACTTTCGTCTATGAAGATTTTCGTTACCGGCGGCACAGGCAACATCGGTCAGCACGTTACGCTGGCATTGGCTGCCCGGGGGCATCAGGTAGAGCTGCTGACCCGCACCCCGGAGAGGATCCCCGCTTTTCAGAGCATGGAAAACGTTCATGTGGTCAAGGGCTGTTTGCAGGAGCCGGAAACCATGACCGCCGCCCTTACCGGCTGCGATGCGGTGATCCACATCGCGCTGGGCTGGGGCGTTACCCCCGAAGAAATGCTGATGAACGATACCCGGGTGACCGCCATCCTGCTGGATGCTGCGGAGCAGGCCGGGGTGAAGAATTTCATTTACACCAGCTCCACCGCCGCCGCAGGCGACCTGTATGACAGCATGGACGAGACCGGGCTGCGTGCCCCCACCGACCTGTACGGCTCCACCAAGGCCGCCACCGAGGTGTATATGATGGGCTTCCGGCAGTACTACAGCAAAAAGGGCGGCTACGGCGAGAAGGTGCGCATGCACCGCAACATCATCCGTCCGGGATATACCTTCTCCAGCCCGGCGGTGCCCGGCGGCGCATCCCAGTCGGACAAACGCTTCCAGCGCATCGCCGAAGCCATCGTGCAGGGGCAGGATCTTACCTTCCCCGCCGGGGACGGCACCCAGTTCCTTTCCTCCCGGCAGATCGCCCAGGTGTACACCGCGCTGGTGGAAAGCGACCTGAACGAGGAGATCTTCTATGCGCTGGGCAGCAACTTCATTACGTGGTATCAGATCGCCTGCATGGCAAAGGAAATGACCCCCGGCTGCCGGAGCCGCATCACCGCCGAGGGCGAAGCGGGCAAGCCCAACCTGTACTGCGTGGACAAGATCCACCGGGTGTTCGGGCTGCGGTTCGACGGCATGGACGACATGGAGGAGCACATCCGCTGGAATCTGGAGCGGGCAAAGGCAAAACTGGCAGGAGAGACCCTGCACGATCCCGTACATTCCTACTGAGAAGGATAGGCATTCGGTATCTTCGGATAAGGAACAGGGACTGCGGCAATGCAAACCGCAGTCCCTGTTCTTTTGGGCGTTTATTCGGCTTCATCGGTGGGCAGCCCCAACTCCCGCAGCGTTGCCCGGCAGCGTGCGGCGGCGTGGGGCGAAAGCTGTGCCGAAGGATTGTATAGCCAATGCTGCAGGGCATCGGCATCCTTGAGAAGCTCATCCGGCGGCTCGTGCCGGGATTGCTTGTCGCTGTGGCGGGCGATGGCTGTGACGATCTGCTCCGTCTCTTCGGGGGAATACAGCCCCTCCAGCAGCGGCGCGGCCATGGCTGCGCTTCTCCCGGCATGCTCCCGGGGATCTGCGTCGGTATAGGCGGCAAGGTCATGGAGCATTCCGGCAGCGGCGGCGGGATCGGTCGCCAGTCCCCGTTTCGCCGCCAGCAGCACGCACAGCTGACTTACGCCGTAGAGATGCACATAAGCGCATCTGCGTTCCTCAGGGTCGGTGATGGGCAGGAGCAGGGCATCCACCCGCTCCCGCAAGCATTCCAGTCTGTTCATGGCGGTCACTTTCCCGCCAGTTTGCGGGCGGCCTCCGCCCGTTCCTTGCAGATATCCCGCCACTTGGGGATGCTCTCCAGCCGTTTGGCAAGATCGGCGAGCATTTCGGGGATATCGATGTTCTGGGGGCAGGCAGCGGCGCAGGCACCGCAGCTTACACAGGCGGTGGGCTGCTGCCCGGACGGGGCAAACTCCAGCCACATGGCGGCGTTGGTGGAAGGGGCGATGCGCAGCTCGTTATAGGTGGCAAGCAGCTTGGGGATATCCAGCCCCATGGGGCACTGGGGGGTGCAGTATTTACAGCCCGTGCAGGGGATGGAATCCTTGAGCCGCTCGGCGATGCGCAGCAGCTTGCTGCGTTCCTCGCCGGTGAGGGGATCGGGTTTTTCGTAGGTGTGCAGGTTATCCTCCAGCTGCGCCATATCCGACATGCCGGAAAGCACCACCGTTACGCCGGGAATATCCTCCAGAAAACGGAAGCCCCATGCGGCTGCGCTGTCATCCGGGCGCAGGGTGCGCAGGGAGTTTTCGCTGGCTTCGCTCAGCTTGCACAGCTTGCCGCCCCGAACCGGCTCCATGACCCATACTGGCATGCCGCGGCGGTTGAGCAGCGCCACCTTTTCTTCGGCACGCTGCAGCGTCCAGTCCAGATAATTCAGCTGGATCTGGCAAAACTCCATGCTGTCGCCCGCGGCATCCAGAAAGGCTTCCAGATTTTCCGGCGAGCCGTGGCTGGAAAAGCCCAGATGCCGGATGCGCCCCAGCCGCTTCTGCTCTTTGAAATAATCGATAATGCCCCATTTGGGGTCCAGATACACATCCATGGAGCTTTCGCACACGTTGTGCAGCAGGTAAAAATCGAAGTATTCCACGCCGCACTTCTTCAGCTGTTCCTCAAAGACGGCGGCGGGGTCGTAGGTATCGGCGATCTGGTGCCCGGGGTACTTGCTGGCAAGGTACCAGCTGTCCCGGGGATACTTGCCCAGCACCCGCCCCATGACCACCTCGGAAAGCCCGCCGTGGTAGGGGTAGGCGGTATCGTAATAGTTAACGCCCTGCGCCATGGCACGGGCGACCATGGCTTCCACCTGCGCCTCGTCGATGGCCCCGTTCTGTGTGGGCAGGCGCATGGCGCCAAAGCCCAGCAGGCTGAGCTGCTTATCCTGAAAACTGCGGTAGATCATGCTGTTTCTCCTTTGTGCGGCTGCATCAGCCGATGGTGTTGCCGTCGGCGAAGGCATCGCCCACCTTTTCGCCAAGGCTCAGGTAGGTGTGGTTCATGCCGTCAAAGACGATGGGGCGCAGCTTTTTGGGGTCGATCTTTCCATCGGTGAGCACGGTCTCGTCGGCGCATACATTCACCACCTCGCCCACCAAGCGGCAGGTTTCCAGATCGTAGCTCTTGAGACGGCATTCCACCGCCATGGGCAGTTCGTCGATCAGCGGGGCATCCACAAAATCGCTGGGGAAGGTGTGCCAGCCGCATTTGGCCAGCTTATCCGGGGTCTGGATGCCAGAGGCGATGCCCACATAATCGCAGGCAGCCACCGTATCCACCGTGCCCATGCTGACGGTGAACGCCTTGCGGCTGAGGATGTTGGCCGTGGTCTTGTGGTCTGCGCCGATGCACATGGTGATCTCGTTTTCCTCGCTGATGCCGCCCCATGCGGCGTTCATGGCGTTGGGGATGCCGTTTTCGTCATAAGCGGCAAGGATGAAGACGGGCTGGGGATAAAGGATGGGCTTGGCTCCGAAATTCTTGCGCATAATGGTTTCCTCCTTGCAAAGATCAGATTATTTGATGCGGGTAAAGCATACGGCAGCGTATTGTCTGCCCGTAAGCGGCAGGCGGAAGGAGCCTTCCTTCTCGCCCGCAGGGATGCGGGTCATCTCCCAGGTGTCCAGCACCTCTGCCCGGTAGACCGTGCCCTCCGGCAGGGTAAAATCCCGGAAGGAGGGACGCATGTGGGAATAGTAGTACACGATCACCGGCGGGGCATTTTCCTCCTCGCCGGGCACGCAGGCGCAGCGGTCGTCCCAGTTGCTGCGCCATGGCTCCAGATAGCCGGGCAGGCTGTCCAGAAAATCGCGCAGGAATTGCAGCCTTGCGGGTGAGGTACCTTTGAGCCGGTTGCCGTGAGACCACCAGAGGATCTCATCCTCGCTCCAGTAGGTCTCGCCATGACCCGCATAGCCGCCCCGGACAGCCGCTTCCCAGAAGCGGCGGGTCTCCTCCTCGCCGGTCAGGTTGCCCCAGCCGTGCTGGATGTTGCCCTCGTAACCCAGCTCATCCACGATGACGGGCTTGTGGTACTGCGCCCGCCACCGGTCAACGCCCTCGGTGGAGCGCTGAATGCAGCAGTGGGTCACCCAGGGGCGGGTGTGATCGTAGAAGCCGAAGCAGTTGTGGATGGAGGTGAGCCTGCCGTAAGGATCGTACTGCCCGATCTCCTGTGCAAGGGCTTCCCAGTGGTCGGTGACCATCAGGGGCATCAGGTCGTATTCGTTGGCCAGCGACCACCACACGTTCCGGTAAGCGGCAATGCGGCTGACCAGATAGCGGAAGTAGCGCTGCATCTGCCGGATCTCCATCCGGCTGAAGCCCCAGCGGTCGTAGGGGTGCAGCATGATGATATCCGCTTCGATGCCGATCTCGCCAAGGCGCAGGATGGCTTTTTCCAGATGGCGGAAATAGGCGGGATCAAAGCGGGTAAAGTCCCACGCATAGTCCTGCCCGGGCTTTTTTTCCGCCTTTTGGAAGGGGTAGGCAAAGGGCTCGTTATGGTTGTAATCGTAATGCTTGGGGAACACACAGAAGCGGATCTTGTTGAAAGGGGATGCCGCCAGCGTCTGCAGGGTGTTTTCGAAGATCTCCTCCCCCTGCAGGTGCCACACATAGCAGGTGGTGCCCACCGGACGGTAGGGCGTACCGTCCGCATAGGCGAAGTGGTAGGTATCCTTTACCTGCACGGGGCCGTGTACCCCTTCCCGGGCGGGCAGCACGGCAAAGCTGCCGCAGACCGGCGCCTCCAGAAAGCTGCCGGTGATGCGGAAGGTATACTCCCCTTCAAAAGAAGGCATGAAGCGCACCATGTACCGCCCCTCGCCATCGTAGAAGCCGGGTACGGTGCGCTGCTCATCCGCGCAGGCAAAGACGGCGGTAAGGCTTTGGTCGCAATAGGGGTTGCCGGTGGCGGGGCCGGGGAGGATGATCTCCTGCACGCCCCAGCGGGGCAAAGCGGAAAGACAGGTACAAGACATGGCTGTGCATCCTTTCCTGTTCGGTTTTTTCTGCGCCTATTATACGATGAATCGCCGCCGGTGGCAAGGCGGGTTTTCGTTGAAAACAGCCCCCGCCTATGCTATACTGGGTACGGCGAAACATCCTACTTGATACGATGCGGAGGGACAACAGAATGAAAAAACTGCTTGCGTTTGCTGCCGTACTGGTGCTGTGTTTTACGGCTGCCTTTGCCATGGCGGAGGAGATCCCGCTGGAGGAGGTAACGCTGGATAACGGTCTCAGCTTCCCTGCCCCCACCCAATGGACGGAGTATCCTCTGGGCGAAGAGGAGCTGGCAGAGGGCTATGTACTGGTGCTGGTGGATGAGGACAGCGGTCGCTTCATGATGGTGGCGCAGCTGGAGGAAGAAGAGGGCGCCACCAATCAGGATCTGGCGGATGCCCTGCTTGACGACAGCGATTATGCCAGCGCGGTGGTGCAGCAGAGCGAACATATGGAAATGGTCATCTATGCCCTTGCGGATGAGAGCATGGTGGGCTACTGCTTTACCGACGGCGAAGGGCTGACGTACAACTTTGCCTTCCTCAATGCCGACGGCAAGAAGATCTCCGGCGACAGCGCCCTTTTGATGATGGCGCAGACCTGTGCCATGGGTACCCGCTTTGAGGAGCCTGAGCAGAGCGAAGCCCAGCAGCAGCTGATCCAGACCGAGATCGGCTTCACACTGGAGATCTGCACCGTTGACGATCTGGTCTTTGTGCTGCCCGCCGACTGGACGGAGATACCCCTCACCGAAGAGGATCGGGCGGACGGCAGCCTTGCCATGCTTACCGACGAAGCCACCGGGCATGTGCTGCTGGTGATGGCCAGCGAGATCGAAGCGGGCTTTACCAACGCCCAGCTGGCAGACACCCTTGCACAGGACGGAGAATACGCTGCCCGCACGATGATCAACGCCCTTGGGCAGGAGCTGGTGCAGTTCCTGTCCGCCGACCAGAGCATCGGCGGCTATGCCCTGATGTCCGAAGACGGCTGGATGTATCGCTTCTACTTCTCCGGCGAGGATCTGCTCACCGAGGATGCCACCCTGACCCAGCTGGTAAGCGAATGCATGGATCGCATCTATTTTGCCAAGTAAGCTGCCGGTAGAGCGATAGGGAAACGCCCCTGTTTTCCGAAAGGAAAACGGGGGCGTTCCAGCTCGTCAAAAAACACGCCTGCGGCGGCTTTTTTGACGACTATTGCACCGTTTGCCTAGGAGCCTACGGCTCCCCGGGCGGCAAACGGCGATAGGAACCCCTTGCTACGCAAGGGTTCCGAAACCACCGGAAGGGTGAA
>JAFXBE010000062.1 GCA_017516765.1 Clostridia bacterium
CCGCATACCACCCCTGCTCCAAGCACCCTCAGTCGCCTGACGGCGACAGCTCCCTCCACAGGAAGGAGCCTTTTTGTTGACTGTTCCCATTGCAGACAGCCAACCCCAAAGGCTTCTTCCCCCAGCGGGGGAGGAAGCTGGCAGGCGAAGCCTGACTGATGGTAGGGGTAATGGCAAGGCGATGGGGACGACAGTCATTTGCCCCGGCATCATCCACCTCGAACCGCATACCACCCCTGCTCCAAGCACCCTCAGTCGCCTGACGGCGACAGCTCCCTCCACAGGAAGGAGCCTTTTTGTTGGCTGTTCCCATTGCAGACAGCCAACCCCAAAGGCTTCTTCCCCCAGCGGGGGAGGAAGCTGTCAGGCGAAGCCTGACTGATGGTAGGGGTATTTGCAAGGCGATGGGGACGGCAGTCATTCGCCCCGGCATCATCCACCCCGAACCGGCGCTCCGCTCCGCCAAAATACAACACGAATACACGAATCTCCCCCTTCTCCTATTGACATCCCCTCAAATCCCATATACAATGCAATACATTCCCACAGACAGCCGCAGGATCCCACGAAACTGCGGCGGGAGGGAACTCCGGAGAATCTCACATCCAGTGAGTGCCGAAGGTGCAACACCGCTCTGCGGTGGAATCTCTCAGGCAAAAGGACGGAGCAGGCAAGCACCTGTGATCAGGCATCAACCCTGCATCGACCCCCCGGAGCTGTTCCCGAAGAAGCGGGAACGGCTATTTTATTTCTTGAAAGGGGAAGAACCAACCATGGAAAAATTCTTCAATGCCCTCGCCGCGGGCAACGACGTGGTCAACACCTTCATCTGGACCACGCTGGGTCTGGTGCTGCTGCTGGCTACCGGTCTGCTCACCACCATCATCACCAAGGTGTTCCAGGTAACCCACATCGGCCTGTGGTGGAAGAACACCATCGGCAGCATGTTCAAGAAAGAGGTCATTGCCCACGAGAAGGACGGCAAGGCCATCTCTCCCTTCCAGGCGCTGTGCACCGCTCTGGCTGCCACCATCGGCGTTGGTAACATCGCCGGTGTGGCTGCCGCCATCGTCATCGGCGGCCCCGGCGCCGTGTTCTGGATGTGGATCGCTGCCTTCCTTGGCATGATGACCAACTATTCCGAAAACGTGCTGGGTATCTACTACCGCCGCCGCAATGAAAACGGCGAGTGGTCCGGCGGCGCCATGTACTACCTGCGCGACGGTCTGGGCGCAAAGAAGGGCTGCAAGACCATCGGCAAGGTGCTGGCTGTGCTGTTCTCCATCTTCACCCTGCTGGCCTCCTTCGGCATCGGCGCTATGGGTCAGGTCAACAAGATCGTGGTGAACATCGAATCCGCCTTCAATATCCCCGCTCTGGCCAACATCACCCTCTACGAGGGCGTAAGCCTCTACAGCCTGATCATCGGTCTGGCGCTGGTGGCGCTGGCTGCCGCTATCACCCTGGGCGGTCTCAAGCGCGTGGCTGCCTTCGCCGAGAAGGTGGTTCCCTTCATGGTGGTGCTGTTCATCGCCGGTGCGCTGGTGATCGTGGGCATCAACTATCAGAACATCTTCCCCGCCTTCGGTGCCATCTTCAAGACCGCCTTCAGCCCCATGGCCGCAGCCGGCGGCGCTGCCGGCGCAGCCATCAAGACCTGCATGGTGCAGGGCTTCAAGCGCGGCGTGTTCTCCAACGAAGCCGGTCTGGGTTCCTCGGTTATGGTGCACTCCAACTCCAACGTGAAGGAGCCTGTAAAGCAGGGTATGTGGGGCATCTTTGAGGTGTTCGCCGATACCATGATCGTCTGCACCCTCACCGCTCTGGTGGTGCTCACCTCCGGCGTGTACGATCTCTCCACCGGTCTCACCGTGGGTGGTCTCAGCGACGCTACGCTGGTAGCCGCCGCTTTCGACTCTGTGTTCAGCTTCGGCGGCATCGGCAGCAAGTTTGTTGCCATCGCCATCCTGCTGTTCGCCTTCACCACCGTGCTGGGCTGGAACCACTACGGCACCAAGGCCTGGGAGTACCTCTTCGGCGTAAAGAGCGTGAATGTGTACAAGGTGATCCATCTGGTGATGATCCTCTTCGGCGCACTGCTCACCAGCTCTCTGGCCTGGGACATCTCCGATACCTTCAACGGTCTGATGATGATCCCCAACCTGATCGGCGTGATCGTGCTCAGCGGTCTGGTTGCCAAGATCACCAAGAACTATCTGGATCGCCAGAAGGGTCTGGATGTGGCTCCCATGCTGAGCGTCTTCGACGATATGGGCGAGGACAAGCATTGATTCAAGGATAAAACACGACCCGCTGCAGCTGTTTGGCTGCGGCGGGTCGTTTGCATGTTGTGGGGATCCGGGAGATCATTCCTTGCCGGTCAGGTGGCGGTAGCCCAGCACCATCAGGCGGATGACGGCATACAGCGAGGGCAGGGAGAGGATCACCAGCACCCATTTGGGGATGCCCAGGGAAAAAATGCTGTTGAGGCCGTTGATCAGCCCGCAGATGCCGCAGAGCATCAGACAGACGGCGAATTCTTTTTGGCGGCGTTCCTGCATGGATTCACACTCCTTTCGATGGTGGTATTGTAGCACATGGGAAGGGGCGGGGCAACCGGATGCGCCCGGACTGTCGGGAAAGCTGTACGAAATGTGCGGCTTGTGGTATATTGATGAATACACCGCAGCGGGATCCGCTGTGAGCCTGATTTGGAAGGAGATGATCTCTGTGACTTTGAGGATGATCCCAGCGGCGGACGCGCACCTGTACCGGGAGCAGATCACCGACATGATGGAGGAATGGCTCGCCACGGGCGAGAAGATCGTGCCCTATGCCATCCGCAAGAATGATGTGCATGATTTTGATGTGTACTGTGCCGGGCTGGAGCTGAAGGATCCGCCCCCGGGCTATGTGGAGGATTCCACCTTTTTCTGTCTGGAGGAGGAATCCGGGCAGATCGTGGGTGCGATGAACATCCGTCACCGGCTGAATGATGCGCTGCTGCTCAACGGCGGGCATGTGGGCGACGGCGTGCGCCCCAGCCGCAGAAGGGAAGGCATCGGCACCCGGATCGTCGCCTTTGCGCTGGAGGAATGCCGCAAGCTGGGCATCGAGAAGGTGCTGATGGTCTGCGACAAGGAGAATGTGGCTTCCCGCCGCACCATTGAGAAGAACGGCGGCGTGCTGGAGAATGAAGTGGTCGTGGATGGGGTAGTGGAGCAACGCTACTGGCTCTGCACGTCCGCCCTGCTGCACGTCCGACCTGCGTAGCTGGTCGTCCGCGCTCATAGGGGACAGCAGTTCCGCGCCCTAATGGGGCAGGGGCCCCAACCCTGCCCCGGGCGCTTGCTTGGTCGCCTCCTCGAGCCTACGGCTCTGCGGGGGCGCCCCCTGGTTGGTGGGGCTTGGGTGCGGGGAATGATGGGCAGATGGAGCGGCAGGCAATCAAAAAGGCTCCTTCTGTAGGTGGGCGACGAAGGGAAGCGCGTGCGCAGTGCGCACAAGGCCGAAGGCGTTAGCGACCCGCAGTCGACAACCGAAGCAAGTGTAGACCACGGTTAGTGGGCTGCATGCCGACTGAGGTTGCGGGCCGTAGGCTGTCGCCGTCAGGCGACTGAG
>JAFXBE010000063.1 GCA_017516765.1 Clostridia bacterium
ATCCCCTTTATTGCCCATTTTCGGGGCGGCGGGCGCAATCACCTGCTGTTGCCGCTGCGGGACACATTACGCCAACTTGGCTGTACTACGGTGCGCCCTTTATGCCGCCCCGAAAAAGGGCACAGGGATTTGACGTCGCTCTCTATCGTCGCGGTGCAGGCCGGCTGGTGGGTGCTGAAGAAGATTTCGCTGCATCCCGAACCCCGAGTTGGCAAACAACGACAGCCAAGAAAACAAAATGTTACCATTGGCTTTGCTGTCGAGCGGCTGGAAAAGCCAACAAAAAAGGCTTCTTCCCCCAGCGGGGGAGGAAGCTGGCACGTAGTGCCTGATGGTAGGGGTATTTGCAAGGCGTGGGGGACGGTAGGCTTTTGCCCCGGGCATTATCCGTACCAAACCGGCATACCGCCCCCCGCTCCAGCACCCTCAGTCGCCTGACGGCGACAGCTCCCTCCAGAGGAAGGAGCCTTCTCAATAGACTGCCCCCCAACCCCGCATCCCAGCCCCATCAACCGGGGGCGCCCCCGCAGAGCCGTAGGCTCGAGGAGGCGACCAAGCAAGCGGCGCGGGCAGGGAAGGGACCCTGCCCGCGCCGCGGAACTGCTGTCCCCTATGAGCGCGAACGCCCAGTTTTTTCCCTCCGGGAAAAAACGGGCGGACGTGCAGCTTTGACAGCAGTCTGAATATAGGATAAAATATCCATACACAACTATGGGAGGTGCCCGCGAATGGTTCAACGGCTGGAGGCTCTTTATCGGAAGCTGCGGGAGGGCTGCTCTGCCCAGCAACTGGGGCGCAGTGTGCCCATGAGCCGCTACACCACCCTGCGGCTGGGCGGCCCCGCCGATCTGGTGTTTAACGCCGCCTCGGTGGATCAGCTGTCGCTGGCGCTGAAGGCTGCCCGGGAGATGGAAGTTCCCGTTACGGTGATCGGCAACGGTTCCAACCTGCTGGTGCGGGATGGTGGCATCCGGGGGCTGGTGGTCCGCATCTGCGAAGATTTTGCCGCCGTTACCGAGCCCACTCCCCTGCCCGACGGCATTTTTTCCCTCACTGCTCAGGCTGGCGCAAGCCTGCAGAAGTTGTGCAATGCCGCAGCCGACAGCAGCCTGACCGGGCTGGAGTTCGCCTTCGGCATCCCCGGCACAGTGGGCGGCGCGGTGTATATGAACGCAGGCGCATACGGCGGCGAAATGAAGGATGTGCTCCACTCCGTTACCGCCATGGACATGGAAGGCAACACCCGTGTGTACACTGCGCAGGAGCTGGAGCTGGGCTACCGCCGCAGCGCACTGATGCAGACCGGGCATCTGGTCACCTCGGCGACCGTGGTACTCCGCCCCGGCGACGAAGACACCATCCGCACCGCCATGCGGGAATTCATCCAGCGCAGGCGGCAGAAGCAACCCATCCATCTGCCCAGCTGCGGCAGCACCTTCAAACGCCCGGAGGGGCATTTCGCCGGTACCCTGATCGAGGGCTGCGGGCTGAAGGGCTTCCGCATCGGCGGGGCCAGCGTATCCGAACTGCACGCAGGCTTTCTGGTCAACGATCAGCAGGGCACGGCGGCAGATTATCTGCAATTGATCGCACATGTACAGAAGACGGTCTTCGACCGGACCGGCGTACGGCTGGAGCCGGAGGTTCGCATCCTCGGTGAGGATGCCCCCCTGACTGTACTGTAAACTACAAAAGGAGTAAACATATGCAATTTTTCCTGCTGACCGGTATGAGCGGCGCGGGCAAGACCGTTGCCATCCGCCACCTGGAGGATCTGGGCGCCCTTTGCGTGGACAACCTGCCCCCCATGATGCTGGTGCCCTTTATGGAGGCATGCCAGACCAACAGCCTGCGCAACGATATGGTCGCCATCGGCACGGACATCCGCTCCGGTGAATTCTTCGATGCCAAGGCCGTTACCCGGATGATCAACGAAGCACGGCTGGTGGGCTTCCACATCAACACTTTGTTTCTGGAGGCCAGCGACGAGACCCTGGTGAACCGCTACAAGGAGCAGCGGCGCGAGCATCCCCTCACGGCGGAAGGGTTCACCCTTGAGAACGCCATCCGTGAGGAGCGCAACCGCCTGCAGCCCCTGCGGGAGACCGCCAATTATCTGATCGATACCACCACCCTGCGCCCCCGCACGCTGCAGAAGCGCATCAGCGAGATCGTATCCCAGGCGGGGGGCGAGCCCTCCCTGCGGGTGGATATACTCAGCTTCGGCTTCAAGCGGGGTCTGCCCAGAGAGGGCGACCTGGTGTTTGACGTGCGCTTCCTGCCCAACCCCTTCTACATTCCCGAACTGGGACACCACACCGGTCTGGATGAGGATGTGCGCAACTTTGTGCTGGGGCACCCCGTTACCCAGGAGTTTCTGGTCAAAAGCATGGATATGATCAGCTTCCTGCTGCCCAACTACATTACCGAAGGCAAGCACCGGCTGGTGATCGCCGTGGGCTGCACCGGCGGCGCACATCGCAGCGTGGCCATTGCCGAGTACATCGGTCAGCAGATCCGGGAGCTGGGCTACAACGTGAATGTGAACCACCGGGATATTGCGCTGGAGCAGGCGCACTGGACCGCCAAAAGCGAGTACCAGAAGGGCGAACCGTAACAGCATACGTTCTGAGGCTCCTCCGTAGAGACGGGGGAGCCTTTTCATATGCACAAAAAACGCCCGATCCGAAAAACGGATCGGGCGTTCTGGGTATTTCGGAACCTGCGCTTATTCGGCGGCGGGAGCCTCGGTGACCTCGATGGGGGTCTCGGCTACGGCTTCCTCGGCGGGGGTATCCTCCGTAACGGCGGCCTCTTCCTCGGCGATCAGGCTCTGAAGCAGCTCTTCGTAGCTCTGCACCAGACCGGTGTATTCCACGGTGGAGGCAGCCTTCCACTCGTCTACCTTGGCGGCGTAGGCATCTTCCTGACGGGAGGTGAGCAGCTGCTCGTACTTCAGCTGACGCTGTTCCTCGGTCATCTCGATGGGGCCGGCGGGGATATCCTCCATGTACTTGACGATGTGGATACCAAACTGGCTGATGTAGGGAGCGGACACATCGCCCACATGATCCACGCTGAAGGCAGCTTCCACAAACTCGGGCACATAGTTGCTGCTGGCAATGCAGACCTCGTAGAGGTTGTCGCTGTCGGCGGTGTATTCGGGGATCAGGGCTTCGAAATCTTCGCCGTTGGCAAGCCGCTGGTTGATCTCGTCGATCTTCTCCTGAGCGGCAGCCAGAATGGCAGCCTTGGCGTTGTCCAGATCCACCTGGGTGGCGGCGGGCTCGGCAGCTTCGGTCTCGGCAGTCTCGGCAGTCATCTGCTCTTCCAGAGCGGCCTGAATGCTGTTGTATTCCTGCATCAGGGTCTCGTCAACAGACAGCAGGATGTGCTTTACGCCGCGGAAACCGGCGGGACGGTACCATGCATAGTCCATCTGCACACCCTGACCGGTGTACATCATGTACATATTGTTCATTTCCACGTTGTTGTTGTAGGCAACGTAGGCGTTCAGGTCGTTCTCGTAGAGCGCCTTGTCGGCAGCGACCTGCGCCTGATACTCGGCTTCCACATCCGCATCGGTGATGGCAACATCCTGCACCAGCTGCTCATAGAGGCGATCCAGCACCACAGACTGGCTGTAGCTGCTGCGGATGAACTCCTGGGTATAGCCTGCCTCGTTCAGGTAGGCGATGGCTTCGTCGCGGGCAGCCTGCACATCGGCCTCGGCGCTCTCGGCGGTCAGCTCGGGATGGCTGGAGGATACGTAGTACTGGATGTTCTCTTCCCAGATGGCATCGGCTTCGGTAAGGGCAGTAGCCTGCTCCTCTTCGGTGAGGGGCGCCAGACCCAGCTCGGTGGCCTTCTGCATCAGCAGGGTCTCGTGGAGGGCGTTCTCGGCGGCAACCGCCAGGAAGGTATCCAGATTCTCCTGCTGGCTCATATCGTAGTATACGCCGTACTGAGCAGCAAAGTTCTCGTAGTAGGGCTTTGCGACAGCCCAGGTGACAGGCTCGCCGTTCAGGGTGAGCAGCACGTCGGTGTCGGCAAAGGTGGGCTCCAGGATAACGGGAGCATCGGTCGCTTCGGGGGCGGCTGCGTCAGCGGGGACGGCGGTCACCTCGGGAGCGGCTTCGTCGGCGGGGACGTCGGTCGCCTCGGGGGCGGCTGCGTCGGCGGGGACGTCGGTCGCCTCGGGGGCGGCTGCGTCGGCGGGGACGTCGGTCACCTCGGGGGCAGCCGCGTCGGTGGGAGCCGCAGTGGGTGCGGCGGCGGGGGCAGAAGGCTGCTGGCAGGCGGTCAGGCTCAGGGCAAGGCACAGGCACAGCAGCAGGGCAAACAATTTTTTGTTCATTGAAGCAACGTTCCTTTCACATGCGGACGAAGCGTACAGCCGGATGAAACAGCGATGCACTCCGCCTTGATAGCCCGTTCATTATGACACAACCGGTACGGTTTTTGCAAGCATTTTGCCCCGGAGAGCCAGAAAGTTACAGCATATTCACATATGGGACGGATCCGCCTCCCGGGGCTGTATGCTTATTCCGTTTCCTCTGTGGCTTCCTCCGCCGCGGCTTTTTCCATCAGCAGTTTTTCCAGATTGCGAAGCAGCGCCGTTACCACGGGGATGAACATCTCCAGCGCAACATTGGGGGTAAGCCCGGGCTGACGGAAGATCAGCTCGGGGGTGCGCCCCACGGCGAACCTGAACCGGTCGTCCGTAGCGGTGACCGCTGTGTACAGCGCGCCGGGGTCGGGCATGTTCTGCGGGCTCAGCTTCAGGTGCAGCCCGTCGGGGCGCAGGGTCAGATGGGTGACCCCCAGCTTACGGGTAACGCCCCGCAGCTGGGCGATACGGATCAGGTTCTCCACAGGCTCGGGGATGTCGCCGAAACGGTCGATCAGCTCGTCCTCGATGTTCATGCGGGTCTCCTCGTCCACCACCATGGCAATGCGCTTGTAGATCTCCACACGCAGCTTTTCCTGCTGCACATAGTCCCGGGGCAGATAGGCATCGATCCGCAGGTCGATGCGGGTATCGATCTCCGGCGTCTGGGCAATGCCCCGGGCCTCGCCCACCGCCTCTTCGATCAGCTTGCAGTACATATCATAGCCCACGGTGGACAGATGCCCGCTCTGCTGGGGGCCCAGCACATCGCCTGCGCCGCGGATCTCCAGATCGCGCATGGCGATGCGGTAGCCCGCGCCGAACTCGGTGAATTCCCGGATGGCATCCAGCCGCTTCTGGGCGGTCTCGCTCATCTGCTTGTTGGCGCGGGTGGTGAAGTAGGCATACGCCTGCCGGTTGCTGCGCCCCACCCGCCCGCGGATCTGGTACAGCTGGCTGAGCCCGAAGCGATCCGCATCAAAGACGATCAGGGTGTTGGCGTCGGGCACATCCAAACCGCTTTCCACAATAGTGGTGCACAGCAGAACATCGTACGCGCCGGCATAGAAATCCAGCATGATGTCCTCCAGCGCGTTCTCCCGCATCTGCCCGTGGGCGATGCCGATGCGCGCCTCGGGCACCAGCGCATGGATGCGGGCATACATCTGGTCGATGGAGCGCACCCGGTTGTAGAGGAAATACACCTGCCCGTTCCGCGCCAGCTCCCGTCGGATGGCGTCCCGGATGATGATGTCGTCGTATTCCATCACATAGGTCTTTACCGGCAGGCGTTCCTCGGGCGGGGTCTCCAGAATGCTCATATCCCGGATGCCCACCATGCTCATATGCAGCGTACGGGGAATGGGCGTTGCCGACAGGGTGAGCACATCCACCCGGTTCTTCATCTGCTTGATGGATTCCTTATGGGCAACGCCGAAGCGTTGCTCCTCGTCCACGATGAGCAGACCCAGATCCCGGAACTTGACTTCCTTGGAAAGCAGCCGGTGGGTACCCACGATGATATCGATCTCGCCCTCCTCCAGCTTCTTGAGGATCTCCTTGCTTTCGGCAGCGGTGCGGAAGCGGCTGAGCATCTCCACCTTGGCGGGGAAGCCCGCAAACCGCTTGCGGATGGTATTGTAGTGCTGCTGCACCAGAATGGTGGTGGGCGCAAGCAAAGCCACCTGTTTGCCCTCCACCACGCACTTGAAGGCGGCACGGAGCGCCACCTCGGTCTTGCCGTAGCCCACATCGCCGCAGAGCAGGCGATCCATGTTGCGCCCGCTCTCCATGTCCTCTTCGATCTGGGCGACGCTGCGCTGCTGGTCGTCGGTCAATTCGTAGGGGAAGGCATCCTCGAACTCCCGCTGCCACGGATTATCGTGGCTGAAGGCATAGCCGTTCTCCTGGGCGCGCTTGGCATAGAGCTCCACCAGATCGAAAGCCAGCTTTTTCAGCTGCCCCTTGACCCGGCTCTTCTGCCGCTGCCATTCGTTGCCCCCCAGCTTATTCAGTTTGGGGAGAGCGGCCTCCGCGCCGATATACTTCTGCACCCGGTCGAACTGATCCGCCGGGATGTACAGCTTATCGCTGCCGGCATAGTGGATGATCAGGTAATCCCGCTTCACGCCATCATCATTCATCTGGGTAACGCCCTGATAGATGCCCACGCCGTGCAGGTCGTGCACGATATAGTCACCGGGCTTCAGGTCGGTGAAGGAGGAAATGCGCTCGCCCGCGTTCTGCTTCTTGCGCGCCTTATGGTAGGCAGAGCCGTACAGGTCGCTGTCGCTGATCAGGCACAGTCTTGCGCCAAGGTTGAGAAAGCCCTTCGTATAGCTGACCGGCAGCAGGATCACCTCGCGGAGGATCACATTGCCATCCAGCGTTTCGGCGTAGCTGGAAGGGATGCCCCGCTCGCTGAGCGCCTTCTGCAGGCGCAGGGCGCGGGCCTCGCCGCCGCAGAGCAGCACGATGGCGCAGTTCTGTTCCTTCCACTTTTTGATGTCTGCGCACAGAGGCTCCAGACGGCTCTGGTAGGGCAGCGGGGTGGAGGAGCCAAAGGAAAGCAGCGTTTCCGGCTTCATTCTGCCGGTGCCTGTGTTCAGGTCGGTCAGGAGCACGGCGGGCAGCTTCTCCCACACAGGCAGAAGGGCATCGTAGGGGAACAGCAGCTCCTTCTGGGCATCGAAGGCATCGCCGCGCTGGCGTGCGCCTTCGTAATCATCGGCAAACTCCCCGTCCAGCACCCGCATACGGTTCAGGTACTGCTCCGGGCGATCCAGCAGGAGGATGGGATCCTCCAGATAGTCCAGCGCGGTGACCGTTTCCGGGCAGAGCACGTTCATCCACATGGGGGCGGTGCGGATGGTCTGCCCGGCGGCGACCCGCTCCACATCGTCCAGATGGCGGCGGTATCCAAGGCTGTTGATGGCCTGCGCCATCGCTTTGCCGCCATCCGGGTCGTCGGGGTCGAACCCGTCTTCCGGGTCGACCGGGGCGGGGGTGTTTGCGGTGGCATCTGTCCAACCGGTTTCCCCCTCCTCCAAACCGGGAAGGTCGATGGAAAGCAGGAACTCGTCCAGCGAGGGCAGCTCCTCTCCATCGTCGGTGAGCACGGGGGCGGCATAGCGTTCTGCGTTCTCTGCATAATCGTTGGGCAGCTCGGTCAGGCTGTGGCCCAGCCCTGCCTCGATGGCGGTGCGCAGCCTTTCGGCAGCCGCCTCCGGGTCGGGCACGAGGCACTCGGTGGCCGGGGCGATGCGCGCGGTCTTGACCCTTGCGATGCTGCGCTGGCTGATGCACTCAAAACGGCGGATGGAATCCACCTCATCGTCAAAAAACTCGATGCGCAGCGCATCCTGCGTGTTGGAGGGGTACACATCCAGAATGGAGCCGCGCATGGCGCACTGCCCCTGCCCCTCCACCATGCTGACCCGCTCGTAGCCCGCTGCCAGCAGCCGATCCATCAGCTGCTGAGGGGGATGGCGTTCGCCCTCTGCCAGACGGATCTCCGCTTCCATGAAATATGCCATGGGCGCGCAGCGGTGGATGAGGCTGTCCAGCGAGATGCACAGCACCTTCGCCTGCCCGTGGGCAAGCTGATCCAGCGCAGAAAGCCGCTGCCAGGTGCTTTCCCGGCTGGAGGCGGCGCGGCTGAACTGGAGATCCCGGGGCGGCAGGCACACGCAGCCCATGCCCGTAAGCCGCTGGATATCCTGTGCGCACCGCTGGGCAGCCAGCTCGGTGGCGCACACCAGCACCACCGGGCGGCCCGTGCGGCGGCTCAGCGCAGCCGCCAGAAAAGGACGCTCGCCCTCGGCAAGCTCGTACACCGCACTGCAGCCCGGCTGCCTGACGGCATCCAGCAGCTGCTGCCACTGGGGCAGGGCGGAATAGGCGCTGAAAAGACCTTCGTTCATGGGTGACCTCCTTTTTGATGGTGGGTCAGGGGCGCTGCCCCTGACGACCCCGGCAGGGGGATAGGATCCCCCTGCACCCCGCGGGTTGCACCGCTTTGCGGTGCAAGGGGGGAGATGGGGTTTGTCTTATTCTCCCTGGGGCTGTGCGGCTTCCGCGGTTTCTGCGGTATCTTCCGTCTTCTTCGGCTTCTTCTTTTTCTTGGTGTTGTACTTGCACATGGCGGCTTCCACGCCTTCCTTCACGAAGCACTCACAAGCCAGCGCCGCCTGTTCGAAGGATTCCTCCACCAGCCTGCGTTCCTCGCTGTCGGCGATGTGCCCCAGCACCCACGCCGCCAGATCGGCTCCGGCGGGGCGGTCGCCCACGCCGATGCGTACACGGGCAAACTGATCCGTGCCCAGCTGCTCCACGATGGAGCGCATGCCGTTATGGGTGCCTGCGCTGCCGTTCTTGCGGATGCGCACCGTGCCCGGGGGCAGGTCGATATCATCATAGATCACCAGCAGGTTTTCCTGCGGGATGCGGAAATAATTCATCAGCCCACTGACGGCAAAGCCGCTCAGGTTCATATAGGTCTGGGGCATGCACAGCAGCGTTTTCTCACTGCCGATATAGCATTCCCCCACCAGCGCATCGTCCTTTTTGCGGGTGATGGATACATTCAGCTTCTGCGCCAGCACATCCAGCGCATCAAACCCCGCATTGTGGCGGGTGTGGGCATACTGCTGCCCCGGGTTGCCCAGACCGACGATGAGATACATACAGCTTCCTCCTTCTGTTACCTGCGTAAACACATTTGGCGAGGACAGCCTCTGCCGCCCCCGCTGCGCATGCCGCAAAGCCTTGCAACATGCGGCTTTTGCGGCGTATATGACCCGCCCCCGCAGGGTTTGCCCCTTGGCTGCGGTATGGTATGCATTGCATCCCCCGGCAGGCGGTTTTCCCTGCCAGGGACTGTATTGTAGCATGATTCCCCGTTGCATGCAAGAAAAAACGGCAACCGGGAAGGGACGGGAGCGGGAAAGCCGCCGCGCCGCGCTGCGGCGACCCCGGCTGCAATTTGTGGTTGTATTTCCCGGTGGATTGCGGTATAATGATTTATCAGCTTTTTGCACAATTGAATGATTGTAACCCCATGACCCTTACCATTCCAGGAGGAAACTGTATGCAGAACCATATGATCATCACCATCGGCCGCGAATACGGCAGCGGCGGGCGCGAGATCGGCGAAATGCTGGCAAAGCGTCTCAATATCGCCTATTACGACAAGGAGATCCTCACCCGGGCGGCAGAGCAAAGCGGCATCTGCGAAGAGGTGATGGAAGCCCACGACGAAAAGGGCGCGCTGCGCAGCCTTTTGGGCGCGGGCGCCATCGGCAGCGCCATGAGCGGCATCGGCTACAATATGCAGATCCCCATGAACCAGCGCATTTTTCAGGCGCAGTTCGATGCCATCACCCAGCTGGCGCAGGAGGGTTCCTGTGTATTCGTGGGCCGCTGTGCCGATTATGTGCTGCGTGGGCTGCCCAACGTGACCCATGTATTCATCTACGCCTCCCCCGAGCATAAGACCGAGCGCATCATGCGGGTGGAGGGCGTAAGCGAAGACAAGGCGCGGGAAATGATCCGCAAGACCGACAAGCAGCGCAAGAGCTACTACAACTTCTACGCCGACGGCAACTGGGGCATGCGCTCCAACTACGACCTGATGCTCCGCACCGACGGACACTCTCTGGAGGAGCTGGTGGAGCTGATCGCCGCCTATGCCCATATGAAGGTGGGCGGGCAGGGGTGAGGGATGCCTGCGCCGCAGAACCTGCAAACAAACAGAATAACCAACACCCCGCAGCATGATGTTTGCTGCGGGGTGTTGCGTTATCCGCTTATCCCGGCTTCAGACCCCGGTCTGTACCGATTCGGCTTTGAAGAAATGCTTCTTGATCCACCGATCCACCACGCCTACCATGGGTCCCAGCCCCAGCGCCAGCAGGAAGGTGCCGATGTTCAGCCTGCCCCCCGCCAGCATGCCCACCGCAATAGCGGCAAAATCCCACACGATGCGCCCGGCAGAGAAGCGGATGCCCAGCTTTTCGCACAGGATCACCGGCAGGGCATCGAAGGGAGAAAGCCCCATATCCGCCACCATATAAATGGCAATGGAGAGGATGAAGGGGATCAGGGCAAGGGCAAAGACGATGGCGCGGGCGGGCTGCGTGAGGAAAAAGCCCTCGGGCAGCAGCTGCGCCCACACCCAGCGGAAAAAGTCAGAGATGTAGCCGATGAACACCATATTGGCGATGGTGCCCGCGCCGATGAGTCTGGGTTTCATCACGACCACGGCGATGAGCATAACAATGTTCAGGCAGAGCTGCCATGTGCCGAAGCTGAGCCCGAACCGGGCGGACAGGGGCAGATTCATAAAGGTGCAGGTATCGCTGCCGTAGCCGGTCTCGATGAGGAAGGAAAGGAAAAAGCCCATGCCGAACACGCCCAGCAGCATGAGCAGGAAGCGTTTTTTGGCGTTTTCGCCAAGGAAGGCAAAGAACTTTTCTTTCCATTGGGTGGTGTTCATGGCGGCAGGTCTCCTTTTGGTTTGATGGGAAGGCGTTGGCAGTATAGCATTTGCAGAGGGGATTGACAAGGGGTGGGGGTAGGGGGCTGCGCGCCACCACTGCCCCGCGGCTGGGGGTGTAGATACCCACAGGGCCGCTGCGTGGGGCTGGGTGGGGCTGCGCGCCCTGCCTGCCGGTGAGCCTCCCTTGTGCAAGGCACGGTCGGGAAGCGCGTGCCCAGTGGGCACTTGCACGAAGTGCAAAGCGACCCGCAGGTGGGGAGTGAAACGAGCAGAGGGCACGGTTAGTGCGCTCTGCGACGATTGAACGACCGGGCCGGTGGCACGGCTTTGCCGTTTCTCCTTCAAGGCTCCCCTATGTAAGGGGCGACGAAGGGAAGCGCGTGCGCAGTGCGCACAACGCCGAAGGCGTTAGCGACCCGCAGTCGACAACCGAAG
>JAFXBE010000017.1 GCA_017516765.1 Clostridia bacterium
CCGGGCGGCAAACGGCGATAGGAACCCCTTGCTACGCAAGGGTTCCGAAACCACCGGAAGGGTGAACGCAGTGAACCGAGGCGTGAGGACAGCGCGATAGCGCTCCCGCAGTGCCGAAGCCCAAAGCCGACCACAGGTCGGTTTTGGGCCGCAATGCACGCCGCTGGTTTCGGATTGACAATCGGAGGGCTGCGGCCCGACCATACCTCTGGGACTTCTTTGACAGTCTGAAACGCCCCTGTTTTCCGAAAGGAAAACGGGGGCGTTCTCTGTTTTGCGTATTTCAGTTTTTCCCGCAGCCGCAGCCCCGGGAGGCGCATTCCTTGCTGTAGGGGCAGCCCACGCACTTCTGCCCCTGTTTCTTTGCCCGGATCACATAGGCGGCCGCACCGCCCACGATCAGCAGAATGACCAGCACAAGAAGAATGTTTTCCATGGTTCTGCCCCCTTTCTTTGCAGTTTATGCTTCCGCTTTGCCTTCGTATTCGGTGGTCACCTTTTTGTCGGCGTTCATGATCAGCCGCACAACAACGGCAACCATCAGTGCAACGGCGATGAGACCGGGCAGGAAGCCCGCGCCCAAGCTGCCGGTGGTGATGAGTGTGCCCAGCTGGTACACCAGATAACCCACGGTAAAGCCGGTGCCCAGCTGCATGGCGATGCCACCCCACAGCCACTTCTTGTCCTTGATCTCGGAGTTCATTGCACCGATGGCGGCAAAGCAGGGAGGGGTGAACAGATTGAACATCAGGTATGCCAGCGCAGCCACTCTGGTAATGGCGAATACGGTAGCCACCTCTGCGCCTGCGCCCTCCATCAGCGCCAGCTCTTCGGTATCGATCAGGTTCTCAAGCCCCACAAAGCATACCGCCAGCGTGCCCACCACGTTTTCCTTGGCGATAAAGCCGGTAACGGCTGCGGCAGCCAGCTGCCAGCTGAGCACGCCCACAATGGGCACCAGCACATAGGCAAAGGGATGGGCAATGGTGGCCAGAATGGAGCTTTCTGCGCTTTCTGCCAGCCGGAAGCTCCAGTCGAAGCTCTGCATCACCTGTACGGCAGTGTTGCACAGAAGGATGATGGTAGCAGCTTTGACGATGTAGCTCCAGCCGCGGCTGAGCATGGAAAGGGCTGCGCGCTTCAGGCTGGGCCACTTGTATTCGGGCAGCTCAATGATAAAGTAGCTCTTGCGGTTCTTGCTGCCGGTGATGCGGTTGATGATGAGCGCACCAATGAAGATGAGCAGGATACCGACGAAGTACATCAGCGTGCCCACCCAGCTGGCATCCTCGAAGAATGCGCCGGCAAACAGGGCGATGACCGGCAGCTTTGCGCCGCAGGGCATCCAGGGTGCCAGCATGGCGGTCGCCTTGCGCTCCCGCTCGTTGCGGATGGTACGGCATGCCATAACGCCGGGGATGGCGCAGCCGGTACCGATCACGAAGGGGATGACAGACTTGCCGCTGAGACCCACCTTCTTGAAGATGGGGTCAAGCACAACGGAGACGCGTGCCATGTAGCCGCAATCCTCCAAAAGAGCGATGAGGAAGTACATGACCATGACCAGCGGCAGGAAGCCAACGACCGCGCCCACACCGCCGATGATGCCATCCACCAGCAGCGCCTGCAAAAGGGGATGGGCGTTTTCCAGAAGACCGGCGACCCAGCCCTGGAACTGCTCGATCCAGCCCACGAGGGTGTCGGCCAGCCACACGCCCAGACCCAGCGGGCCGTCGCTCTGGGAGATGTGGAACACCAGGAACATGACCAGCGCAAAGATGGCAATGCCCGCTACAGGATGGGTGATGACCGCGTCGATCTGATCCTGCACGTTCTTGTCGCCGGTGCGCACGGTGCGCTTTTCCACCTGCTTTACCACGCCGTTTACAAAGGCGAAGCGCTCCCGGTCGGCAGCTTCTGCCGCCTCTTTGGTGCTTACGTCCCGATCCTTCTGGGAGAAGGGCGCGGGCTGCCCGCTGCCGGCGGCAGCCATGGCGGCCTTTACCACCTGCTCCAGACCCTCGCCGGTGGTGGAGGTGGTCTCGATGACCGGGCAGCCCAGCTTCTGAGCCAGCAGATTTTCGTCAATGTCGGTGTTCTTCTTCTCGTTCACATCCGCCTTGTTCAGCGCAACCACCACAGGGATGCCCAGCTCCAGCAGCTGGGTGGTGAAAAACAGGCTGCGGCTCAGGTTGGTGCCGTCCACGATGTTCAGGATCACGTCGGGGTTTTCCTGCTGCACATAGCCGGAGGTGATGCTCTCTTCGGACGTGAAGGGAGACATGGAGTATGCGCCGGGCAGGTCTACCGCGATCACATCCTCCCGGTTGCCGGTCAGGTTTTTCCGGATGGGGGCTTCCTTTTTGTCTACGGTTACGCCAGCCCAGTTGCCCACCCGCTCGTTGCGGCCGGTAAGGGCGTTATACATGGTGGTCTTGCCACTGTTGGGGTTGCCTGCCAAAGCAATTCTCATGGGGTTGCCTCCTTGGTTTTGGCTGTATTGTGCAACACAGACGGTCTGCCGCCGTGGTTAGCATCGCCTAACTGTTATGGGAAAAGAAAACGGTCTGTGCGACCGTTCCGGGCCTGTGCCCGTTACACCACAATGGCCTGCGCCAGCTGGTTGTCGATGGAGTAGCGGCCGTCCTTGACGGCGATGACGCAGCCGGAACGCTTGCGGCTGACCACGGTGATGGGCTCGCCGCTGTAGCAGCCCAGCGAAAACAGAAAGGCATTCAGCTCCTCATCGTCGGTATCGATGCGGCGGATGATGTATTCCTGACCCTCGTTTGCCCGAAGCAGATCCATTTCCATGCTGCTGCGCCTCCTGTTGCTGTTGCACGATGCGGTTAGCCTTGCTTAACCCATCGGTTGAAAGAATGTCACTCCGTCGATTAGAAGTGACTAACTATTTTATAGCACCATCCGGAAGAATTGTCAACAGTATGAAAACACAACTTTTCTGCGTGGAAGAAAACAGACCGGATGAGACAAGCGAAACGGGCAGGGGGCGGATCGCCGCCGACCCCGCCGGCACCGTTTCCCCTCAGTTGACTGCGCCGCCATCCCCCCATATATACGCCGCCACGGCGGGAAAGATGGCCCGGTAGCCTTCGGGCCTGATGTGCATGCCCTCGATGGTGTATTCCGCCTTCAGCCGCCCCTGATCATCCTTCAGGGGATCGTTTACATCAATATAGGTGTGTCCTCGCCGCTGCGCCAGCAGACGTACCTGCTCGTTGGCGGCGGCGATCTTTTCGTTGGTGCGCACCAGCAGGCAGGGCTTCATGTGCTCGGCGGCGGCATCGTAGTTGATGGGATAATACGCCATCAGATAAATGCGTACGCCGGGCACTGCCGCCTCGATCTTTGCAAGGATCTGTTCGTAGTTGGCGATCATTTCGTCAATGGTACGGGAAGGATCGCTCAGGTCGTTGGTGCCGATGTTGATGAACACCTTGCTGGGCGCAAGGTCGGTCACACACAGATCCACAATGGGCAGCATGTCTTCGGTGCGGTAGCCGCCCACGCCCCGGTTGTACAGCATGGGCGCACCCTCGCCCAGCTCGCTTGCCCATTCCTCCACGGGGAACATCTCCATCAGGGAAGAACCGGCAAACACCACCTGCCCCTTCTGCGCCAGACGGTTTTTCTCCCGGAAACCTTCCACCATCTTCTCTTTTTCCAGCCGCCATGCTTCCTTTGCCATTCCCCTGTCCTCCTCTTTGTGATGCGCCCGGGCGCTTCTTTTCGGTAAGGATAACACAATTGCAGTCGGTCAACAAGCCGATTGTGTGTATAGACTTGCAAAAACCGCCATGATGATGCTAAACTGATGGAAACATACAAAATGATCGGATAAAAGGAAGGGGCGTGCAGCAGTGAGCGAATATGCATTCTTATTTGTCTCCCTTCCCCTGTTTGTCTTTCTTTGCGTACCGCTGGTGATCATTCTTTTCACCATTCTGCGGCGTACGCTGCACGAGCCCTTCCGCCGGGAGGACATGCTGCCCGTCTGCCTGCTGCTGATCACAAACCTGATAACCAACCGTTTGATCGCAGCCATCGCTTCGGGGCTGAACATCCTGTCCTCCCTGCTGTTTTTCTGGATCACCATCCGTTTCGTATACCGCAGGCGGGGAATGGACTGCTTTCTGTGCATGATGCGCATCGTGGTGATCCTCTGCCTGATGGAAGCCATGTGCATGCTGCTGTTCTACCTGATGTCCCTGCTGGGCTTTGACCAGACCCGGCTGATGGTGACCACCCTCCAGGATTTCTGCCAGCCGGAGACCCTTTTCTACTTCACGCTGCTCAATACCCTCAGCGCGCTGGCGGTATACCTGCTGGTGGTTCTGTGGCAGACGCTTTTTGAGAAGAACGAACCCCGCTGCTACCGCGTGCCCGGTCGGTTCTGGCTGTATGTGCGCATTCTGGGCAGGATCCTTCTGCTGCTGTTCGCCGGGCTGGGCATGCTGACCATGCCCTTTACCCTCTTTGGCGACCAGTCCCTGATCCGTTACCTGATCGAGAACAAGGAACAGTATGTTCTGCTCTCCATCTGCTGCGCGGTGCTGATGTTCATTGTTCTGTCGTATCTGGTGCAGGATCTGCGCTACATTATGCAGCTGGATACCATTGACCAAATGAAGCGGATGCAGACCATATCGGCAGAGCACCTGCAAAGCCTGCGCCAGTTCCGCCACAACATGGCCAACATGCTCTACGGTATGCAGGGCTACATCATTTCGGGCGACCGTGAAAAGCTGGCGGCCTACTATGCCGAAATGTGCGCCAACTGCGCGCTGGTGAACAACGACAACATCGCCTCGCTGGAGCAGATCCCCAGCCCGGCGGTACGTACCCTTCTGCTCAACCACATCAACAACGCCCGCCAGCTGGATCTGCCCCTGAACATCTGTGTGCAGGACGGTCTGGTGATCCCCAGAACGTTGAGCGAGCCCGACCTTTGCCAGGTGCTGGGCGTGTTGCTGGACAACGCCATCGAAGCGGCAAACGATGCCGCCGAGCGCAATGTGGCGTTGGAGATGCGCAACGTGGACGGCGGGCTGGAAGCGATCGTTCGCAACAGCTATGCCGGGGAGGTGCAGACCACGCTGCTGACCCGCGGCGGCGGCAGCACCAAGGAGGGGCACAGCGGGCAGGGGCTTGCCAGCTGCTACCGCATTCTTGCCCGCAAACGGAACGCACACCTCAATTTCTGGGTAACCGGGCAGCACGTGCAGGCCCAGCTGCTTCTGAACCGGTGACCCTCTGTGCAAACAACATCCACAAGGGAGGCTCAACGCCATGCTGCGACTGATCCTTTGCGACGATAACCCCCGGCACAACCAGATCATGACCCATCACCTGCAGGAGATCCTGCCCAGACTGCCCATGCCTGCAGAGATCGCCCTTGCCACCACCGACCCCCGTGAAGTGCTCGCCTATGCCGAACAAAACGACGGCGATGCCGTGTACCTGCTGGATCTGGAGCTGGACCACGAACTGAGCGGGCTGGATGTATGCCGCAACCTGCACCGGCTGCGCCCGACCGCCGATGTGATCTATGTATCCGCCTATGCGGAATATGCCATGGAATGCTTCCAGTCCCATGCCTTCGATTTTATCCTGAAGCCCTACACGCCCCAGCGGTTGGAAAATGCCCTGCGGGATGCCATACTGCACATACAGCGCAGCCGGATCGTTTACCCGCTGCATGTAACGGCAGGCTCCGTCACCCGGGTGCTGAATCAGAAGGAGATCTTATGGCTGAAGATGGATCGGGAATATGTGACCGCCATTATGACCTCCGGTGAATTCACCTGGCGGGAAAGCCTGACCAGGCTGATGCCCCGGCTGAACCCGGACTGGTTTATCCGCATACACAAAAGCTGTGCCATAAACCGGCTGTACATTCAGCATCTGGACACCAAAAGCCGTGAGTTGACCATGAAGGACGGTTCCGTGCTGACCGTCTCCCGCAGACTGATTCACGAAGTGACGGGCGTCATGGAACCCCCGGCTGCACCCCAGGCGTAAGCCCATCCCCGGCTGATTCTACCAACGGTTTTGTTCCTGCTATCACTGACTTGCATCCAATTGTTCCATTCTCTACAATGATGATGCATCGCTGTACAGGCACCTGCTGCCCTGCATATCATGAACATCAAACATTCATACAGCGATGCGTTTTTTGCCTGTATGCCTGCCGCATTTCTGCCGGCAGGCTTTTTTGTGCCGCACCGGCGATTTTCCCCACCGGTGCGGCAGGACAAAGCGGCAGGCCGGTCGAATTATGTTCAGCAAAACATGCTGCGGCATTCCTGCTGCAGAGAAAAGCGAGGAAATAACCCATGCGCATTTTTGAAGGATACCAGAAGGGCATCAATCTGGGCGGCTGGCTGAGCCAGCTGGTGGGCAACAACGACGCCCACTTCAACCATTTCATTACCGAGAGCGACATCGCCCGCATCGCCGCCTTCGGCTGCGACCATGTGCGCCTGCCCGTGGACTGCGACATCGTCTTTGCCGACGAGGGCAACACCATCCTGCCCCGGATCGAATACATCGACAAATGCATCGACTGGTGCGGCAGCCATGGACTGAATCTGGTCATCGACCTGCACAAGACCTTCGGCTACATGTTCTCCACCATCGACCGGGATTACGGCGCAACCTTCTTCCACGACGAAAAGCTGCAGGCCGCCTTCCTGCGCATCTGGACGGTGTTTGCCCGGCGGTACGGCAAGTATGCCGACCGGGTCGCCTTTGAGCTGCTCAACGAGGTGGATCTGCCCGATGTGGTGGACGAATGGAACGGCATTGTAAGAAAAGCCATCGAGACCATCCGCCCCATTGCCCCGGATACCTGGATCCTGATCGGCGGCGTGCGCTACAATGCCGTTACCAGCGTGCCCACCCTGGATATACCCTACGACGATAAGATCGTCTACAACTTCCACTGCTACGAGCCGCTGATCTTTACCCATCAGGCTGCACCGTGGATCGCTCATATGCCCCACGATTTCCACATCGCCTACCCCCTGCCCGTGGGCGACTATGCCAAAACTGCCGAAGCGCTGGGACTGTGGCAGGCCGGGGAAGCCAAGCCCGGCGATGAGGATCCCATCAGCCCGGAATACTTCGAAAAGCTGTTCCTGCCCGCCATCCGTACCGCAGAGGAGCGCAACGTGCCCCTGTACTGCGGCGAATACGGCGTCATCGACCGTGCCCCCACCCCCGATACCCTGCGCTGGCTCCGGGACATCAACGCTGCCTTTGCCAAATACGGCATCGGTCGTGCGCTCTGGACCTACAAGGTGCATTCCTTCGGTTTGACAGATGCCCATTATGACGATATCCGGGAGGAAATGGTCAAGGTGCTGTAATGGGGGGATGCCAGAGGGCTCTGCCCTTTGGAAACCCGGCAGAGGGCTATGAGCCCCCTGCACCCCGCATACTGCACCCGCTTTGCGGGCGTAGGGGGGGAAGATCAATGTTTCTTTTGCGCTCCGTGTTGGCGGGGCGCATCTTTTTTGGGTATTTTGACCGTAGCCATGGGACGGCAAAAATGGTTCGTCCTTTGGCTTTCGAGCATTGCATTTATCTTTTATCGAAATATTTTTATCGTAAAACGATAAAAAGTTGTTGACAAACGTTATGGATGGGAGTATCATTCCAACTGTCGAAGCGCAAGACACCTCTGCCGGGGTTGGCCTCCCGGCAGAAAAACCGCAGGCGACTGCGGTTATCCCGAAAGCTGATTTACCCTGCGGGCAAAGCCCGTTACCCGAACATAATCGATGGAGGAATACATACCATGAATCGACTGAAGAATTCCAAGCTGCTGAAATTCGGCAAGCTCGCCACCCGCATCGTTGAGATCTTCTGCTGGCTGGGGGTCGCCCTTACCCTGATCTGTGCTGTTGCCTGTATGGTAAACGGCGACTGGACTGCCGAGCATATGCTTACCGGTGAGCCAATCCGTTTCAACGACCTTACCATTGCCGATTCTGCCGAAACCTTCGGCACCGTTCTGCCTGTGGTGATCACCGCGCTGCTGGGCGGCTGCATCTCCCTTGCGCTGACGGCCATCATGTTCCACACCATGCACAGGGTGCTGGCATCCGCCCAGACCGGTTCCCCCTTCCAGAGCGCCAACGTGCGGCGCATCGAGCGCATCGGCTGGCTGGCCATCATCTCCCCCATCGTGGGCTGGGCGCTTACCCTGCTGTGCAAATTCATTCTGGGCGATACCATGGTGGATCCTTCCCTGGACATCACCGGGCTGGCGATGGGGCTGATGGTACTGATCCTGAGCCGGTTTTTCGCCTACGGTGTTTCCCTGCAGAACGACGTGGACGGCTTGGTGTAAGGAGGAGACGGGATGGGCAAGATCATTCTGCATCTGGACCGGGTAATGGTGGAGCGGAAAATGTCGCTGAACGAGCTTTCCGAAAAGGTGGGCGTGAGCAATGTGAACCTTTCCAAGCTGAAAAACAACAAGGTGACCGCCATCCGCTTTTCCACGCTGGAGGCCATCTGCGACGCGCTGCACTGCCAGCCCGGCGACCTGATGGAGTACAGGGAGGATGAACAGGGCTGACGGTTTGTCCGGATGCACAGGCAGCCGGGGGATCCGTTCCCTTTCGCAAAGGAGAGACATCCGATGGAATTTTTGTTTGAACTGCTTTTGGAACTGGCTGCCGAGGGTACGGTGGAGCTGAGCAAGAGCCGCAAGGTGCCCATGCCCGTCCGCTGGCTGCTGATCGGCATCATTGCGCTGTTCGGCGCAGCCGTGATCGGCGTGATGCTGTTTGCCAGCATCACCGCGCTGCGGGACAATGTGCTCTTGGGCATCCTGCTGCTGGCGATCACCCTGTTTGTGCTGGTGATGGGCGTGATCAAGTTCCGGGATACCTATCTGAAAAAGAAAGCCGGGCAGTAAGTACGGAGGACCGAAAAAAGACCGCATGGTGCATCATGCGGTCTTTTTCTTTTTGGGTGAGGCGTTGCCCGGCGGGGTTATTACTCTTCGGCGGCGGCATCACCGGCGGGATCGGCGGCATCGGTATCCTCCGCATCGTCGATGATCTCATCGTCCATGTCCATCATCGTTTGCTCCTGATGGATGACGGGGCCGTTGGAGAGGTCTGCCTGATAGAGGGTAACGCCGATAATGCTGCCAACGATGTTGAGCACATTCAACAGCAACAGGATCCCCAGCACCCATGCGACGATCTTCCAGATCCGGCTGCGGCGGCGGTTCTGGGCTGCCAGCTGTTCGGCGATCTGCGCCAGCACGGCGGCATATTCGGGGGTGCCGGCATCCTCCGGCACGGGCTGACCCAGCAGCTCGGGTACGGTCACATCCAGCGCATCCGCCAGACGGACGAGGGCATCCGCATCGGGTACGGAAAGATCTTTTTCCCATTTGGAGACGGTCTGACGAACCACGTTCATACGGTCTGCCAGCTGCTGCTGGGAGAGACCCAGCTTCTTGCGATAAGTGACGATGTTGTTGCCAAGCATTGGGGGGGGACACTTCCTTTCGTTTGGATGCCTCAACCATACCGCCAATGCTGAAACGAAGCAAGCAACGGGGTTACACAATGCCGCAACGGACGGTAACAAAGCGGCAACGCGGGGGCGCAGGGGGGATGCAGGGGGATGCGTACACCATATAGGATGTGTAGAAATGAAGAGGACAGGCAAATCGAAATGGTATGTCTTCCAAGCTCCAAGCACCCTCAGTCTGCCCTCCGGGCAGACAGCTCCCTCCTGACGGAAGGAGCCTTATGGGGGGACGCCGTTACGGCAGACTGCTCCCTCCTGCGGAAGGAGCCTTATAGGGGGATGCCGTTACGGCAGGCAGCTCCCTCCGGAGGAAGGAGCCTTTTCTGTTGGCTTATTTCCAACAAGCCGGGCGATCCGGAAGGGATCTTTCCCTTGCCCTTTGCGCCCGTGAAACGGGCGCAAACAGCGGGGGTGCAGGGGGATATCATATCCCCCTGCCGGGGTGCGGGGCAGCGCCCCGCCGTCTCCCCCATCACTTGCACAGGCTTACAAACTCGTCCACTTCGCTGCGCACCACATCCAGCGCGCTGCGCCAGTAATCCACGCTGCGCACGTCGATGCCCACGGAAGCGGCTACATCGGCGACGGTGCCGTTGCCGCAGGCGGCCAGCATGGCATCATACTTGGGCAGGAAAGCCGCGCCTTCCTTCTGATAGAGGGCGAACACGCCCAGACCGAACAGCAGACCGAAGGCATAGGGGAAGTTGTAGAAATGCAGGCCCACGCTGTAGTAGTGGCTCTTGTTGACCCACATGGAGGGGTGGCGCAGGTTCTTGTCCAGACCGTCGCCGTAGGCGGCCTCCTGAGCATCCAGCATCATCCGGTTCAGCTCGGCTGCACTGGGGGTGTGGGTCTTGCGGGCTTCGAAAACGCCGGTCTCGAACAGGAAGCGGCTGTAGATATCCACCACGGTCTGGGTGGCTTCCATCAGGCTGTTTTCCAGAAGCACGAAGCGGCTCTTTTCATCGGCGGTCTTGCGCACGGTGTGGCTGAGCAGAGTCTCGTTGAAAATGGAGGCGGTCTCTGCCAGCTGCATGGGCACGTTGGTCATGAGGACGGGCACCCGCTCCAGGCAGCGGTCGTGCCAGCCGTGACCCAGCTCGTGGGCAAGGGTGCTGACATCGGAGAAGCTGCCGACGAAGTTGGTCAGGATGCGGCAGAGCTTCTTCTGGTGGTAGCCCGCACAGAAGGCGCCGCCCGCCTTGCCCTCCCTGGGCAGGAAATCGATCCAGCGGTTGTCGAAAGCATGAGCCATGAACGCGCCCATTTCAGGGTGTACCTCGGAGAAGGTGGAAACCAGCAGCTCCCGGGCTTCCTCCACGGTATAGCGCAGGCTGGCCTCGCCAACAGGGGCGAAGAGGTCGTAGAAGGGCAGACCGTCGTTATGCCCCAGCAGCTTGCCCTTGGCACGCAGATAGCGGCGGAAATCGGGCAGGGCTTCCTTGATGGCGGTGAGCATGGCATCCAGGGTCTCCCGATCCATGCGGCTTTCCATCAGCTGGCGGGTAAGGATATCGGGGTACTTCTGCGCCTCGCACATGGTAAGGGCTTCGCCCTTGATGCCGCTGAGACAGAACGCCATGGAGGTCTCCACCTTGGCGTAGGAGGCCAGCTCGGCCTCGTAGGCGGCTTTGCGCACGGCGGGATCGGGATCGTACGCCATGCCGCGGACGGCGGGCAGGGGCAGGCTCTTGCCGTCCAGCTCTACGGTATGGCTGCCCATGAGCCGGTCGCGCAGCTTGGAGAAGGCCTCCGCGCCGTCCAGCGACATGCGCAGCATCCACTTTTCCATCTCTTCGGGCAGCAGATGCTCTGCCTGCTCCTTGGTTTCCCGGAGCATGAAGGCATGCTGCCGGAGCAGGTCGCTGCCTGCAATGCAGGCTTCCAAATCGGCGATGCCGCCCACAAGGCGCACCATGGCGCTGCTGTTGAGCTGTACATCCACCATCATATTGCTGAGGCGGTCCTGATAGCGTTGGGCGGCTTCGTTGTTGCAGTCGGTGGCAAGGGTGAGCTCGGTGAAGCCGTAGGCGTTGCTGAGCAGGTTTTCCAGCTCGGCAGCGGCTGCCACCATTTTTTCCAGCTTTTCGGTATCGCCGATGGCTTCGGCGGCGATGGCGGCGGCGGAATGGCTCAGCTCGGTGATGTGCTGAATGTCGGCTTCCAGACGGGGGTCGTCAAAGCCGTTGTAGAAGACGGACAGATCCCATGTCATTTCCATGCGGTATCACTCCTGTTGATGTTTTTTTGGGGGGATTGTGCAAACAGGGCAGAGGTATCTCTGCCCTGATGGGGTATGGGGTTGTGGGGGGGTGGGTGGCTTGGGGGACAGTTCTTTCGTTGCGGAGCCTTGGGGGGTGGGCGATGGGGGACAATCCCTCCGGCGCTTCGCGCCACCTCCCTTTGCACAAGGGAGGCTTTAGGGGGGTGGGTGGCTTGGGGGACAGCTCTTTCGCTGCGGAGCCTTTAGGGGTGGGCGATGGGGGGCAATCCCTCCGTCTGCCCTGCGGGCAGCCAGCCTACGGCCCGCAACCTCAGTCGGCGTACAGACCACTAACCGTGGTCTGTACTTGCTTCGGCCCGAGACTGCGGGGCGCTAACGCCTTCGGCGTTGTGCGCACTGCGCACGCGCTTCCCTACGTCGCCCTTTGCACAAGGGAGGCTTGGGGGTGGTCATTGTCCTGCTCGGCTACAGCCAACAGACCCGAAAAGATCCCACGAAGTGGGTCACCCGTTCTGGGCGAGCTTGGTTTCTTTGAGGGCCAGAAGGCAGGTCTCCTTGCTGCGCTCGATGTGCTTTTCCATGAGGGCGGTGAAGCTCTCCAGATCCTTCTTCTCCACGTAATCCACCAGCAGGTGATGCTCCTGATGGGCGGCGGCGCGGCGGTTTTCCTTGGCGATGGCCACGGCGGAGAAGCGGCGGATGTATTCATCCTGCCCTTCGATGACCCGCAGGATGCGGCGCTGCCCGGAAATGCTGGCCAGACGGCTGTGGAAATTGCGGGCGGCGGGAGAGAGCTTCTCCACATCGCCGGCGGCATCCAGCACATCCAGCTCGGCAAGCATCTGGCGCAGCTCGGCGATATCGGCAGGGGTGGCGTTTTCGATGATGTGGGGCAGGATGAGCATCTCCAGCGAGTTGCGGATGGTGTAGATCTCGTTTACATCGGCAATGGTGAAGGCGCGCACCACCACGCCGCGGCGCAGCACGTATTCCACCAGACCGTCCCGCTCCAGCTTGCGCAGGGCTTCGCGCAGGGGGGTGCGGCTAATGTGCATGCGGTCGGCATAGTCGGTTTCCACAATGCGGGTACCGGCAGGGATCTCGCCGGTGATGATGGCTTTTTTCAGGGTCTCATATGCAATCTCGCGGATCGGCTTGCTTTCGACAGAAGGCTGCAGGATCATGGTGTTCATTCTCTGCTCTCCTTTGTACTAATTTTGTACTTTGTATACAGAGAGAATACTAACAAAGGATGCGGCGATTGTCAAGCAAAACAGAAAGGAAATTGCAAAGAATCTGATCTTTTTATCAAACATGTACCCCATTATGAACAGACTATGGTATAATTGATATCAATCAATCTGTTTGTATAACAGCATACCCACCCCACAAACAAACGCCAAAGGAGCACAAAAAATGCGGAACTTCTTTTCATCATTGCGCAAAACCCTGCTGAGTCTGCTTACGATTATCGGTATTTCGCTGGTGGTACTGTTGTGTATCTTCGGGATCATCAAGTTTTTCCAAGACACCAATGCAAAGGATGAGGCTCTCTGGCAGGGCTTCTTCTGCGCCATTACAGCGCTGCTGTTCTTTCCGGTGTGCATTGTTCTGGGCTTCTGCACCATCAGTCTGGCGAGCGGCATCGTGAACCAGGATCTGCGGTGGAAATGGCTGCTGATGCTGGCGCCCGGTGCGGCAGTTTTCCTCTTCGGCTATCTGCTGACCGGCGGGCACGCCGAACTGATCCCCGTCCCCGGCTTCCTGAAACCCGTCTTTGATGTGTTTGCCGGGCAGCCGGATATGACCGGACCCTATTGCATGCTCTTCGGCGGCACCATGGTGCTGATGCTGATCTACTCCGGCTTGCGGGTCATTGCTCCGGTTGCGATTGTGAAGCTGGTTGCCGGGCTTGCCATTCTGCTTGCCTTTACTACTTACTGCATCAACGGCGCATTCAGCGGCGATGCGGAAGGGCTTGAAGGCATCATATTTTTTCTGGGCATTATCTTTGGCGCGACTTTTACCGGTATGTTCAGCTTCAAGATCAGCGATATTTTTGCCCATAATGTATTTGGTCGAATGAAGCCCTTCTTCTGGCTGATGTATCTGCTCAGCTCCCTGCTGAGCCTTCTGGGGCTGGTGCTGGCGGCAGGCAACATGTTCTTCAGCGATCTGATCTACAATCTGATCTATGAATGGCTGCCGGGGCTGCTCTACGACTATGCGGACTTGCTGCAGGGCGTGAACGGCTTCCTGCTGGGGCTTCTGCTTCTGGGCACCGGGTTTCTGTGGCTGCTCTCCACCGTAGGCGTTCAGGGGGAACGCTGCTCCAACTGCGGCGGGTACGGGTATGAAGAGGCTGAAAAGCTGGGGGTCGTCAGTTCGTTTATTGCCGGCGAATATATCATCGACCGGAGCAGACTCACTTCCATTACCGTTTACTCGAACGGCGTCCATGTTGATGAATATGAAGACAGTCAGGATAAGAGGCAAATCGTGCGCTATAAGGAGAAAGAAGCCATCGGGTGCCGTTACTGCGGACAGGACTACGGAACCCGCACTTATGAGGGAAGCTATGAGCAAGATGCCGGTTCCACAGATATGGGCAGCCACCGTGAATGGCGTATTTTCTGAGCAGCTTGACACACAGGGTGTTACGGTGATGGGCGCACCGTTTTCCTGCTGCTGAGTTATCTTTGCCATATGCCCGCTTTCTGAAAAACAAACCCCGGATGTACTGCTGCCAAAGCATCGGCAGGTACATCCGGGGTTTTCAGTTATGTTGTACTGTATCCCCCACTGCGCACGCAAAGCGGGCGCAGGATGCGGGGTGCAGGGGCATCATGCCCCTGCCGGGTTCCCCAAGGGCAGCGCCCTTGGGCGGGGTTTGGGGCAGTGCCCCAACGTATCCCCCCGTTACTTGAGCAGCGCCTGTGCCGCCACGGTCATCTGACCCAGCAGCTCCTTGGCTTTCTGCTCTTCCTTGTCGTTGACGTTGACGTAGAGCTTGATCTTGGGCTCGGTGCCGGAGGGGCGCACGCAGACGAAGTGACCGTCCTCCATGGCGAAGTAGAGCACATCGCTGGCGGGGTAATCCAGCTTCTTGACCTCGCCGGTGGAGACGATGGTCTCGGTGCCGCGCTGGATATCCAGCACACGGGCCACCTTGATGCCGCCGATCTCGGTGGGCGGGTTGTTGCGGATGCGGGTCATGATCTCGCCCATCACCTTGAGGCCGTCGATGCCGGGCAGGGTGGTGGATTCCACGTGCTCGAGGTAATAGCCGTAGGTGGCGAAGATCTCGTCCATCACATCGGTGAGGGTCTTGCCCTGGGTGGAATAGTAGGCAGCGGCCTCGGCGATGAGCAGGGAGGCGTTTACGCCGTCCTTATCGCGCACGAAGGTGCTGGAGAGGAAGCCGTAGCTTTCTTCGAAGCCGAAGAGGAAGGTATGGCTGCCGGTATCCTGGAACTGCTGGATCTTCTCGCCGATAAACTTGAAGCCGGTGAGGGTATCGAAAATGCTGATACCGAAGCCGTCGCAGATGGCCTTTGCCAGCTCGGTGGATACGATGGACTTGACCGCCGCGCCGTTTGCGGGCAGGGTGCCCTGCGCCTTCTTGCCGGAGAGGATGTAGTAGAGCATCAGGCAGCCGATCTGGTTGCCGGTGAGCAGCTTGAAGGAGCCATCCTTCTGGCGCACGGCCACACCCAGACGGTCGCAGTCGGGGTCGGTGCCGAAGATGGCATCCGCGCCCACTTCGTTGGCCAGCTTGATGGCAAGGGTGAAGGCGGCGGGATCTTCGGGGTTGGGCACCTTAACGGTGGAGAAGTTGGGGTCGGGAGCTTCCTGCTCCTTGACCACGCTTACGTTGGTAATGCCGATCTCCTTGAGGATGCGGCGCACGGGCACATTGCCGCTGCCGTGGATGGGGGTGTAGACGATTTTGAGGTTCTTGCCCGCCTCCGCCACCACTTCGGGGTTGATGGACAGGGTCTTGACCCGGGCGATGTACTCATCATCCACCTCGGCATTGCCGATGATGTGCAGAAGACCGGAAGCCTTGGCTTCTTCTTCGGTCATCAGCCTGGCATCGGTAAACTTGAGGGCGTAGATCTTGCCGGTAACAGCTTCGGCGGCTTCCGGGCCCAGCTGGGCGCCGTCTTCGCCGTAGACCTTGTAGCCGTTGTACTGGGGCGGGTTATGGCTGGCGGTGATGACCACGCCGGCCTTGGCACCCAGATGCCGCACGCCGAAGGACAGCAGCGCCACGGGGCGCAGGGCATCGAACAGGTAGGTCTTGATGCCGTTGGCGCACAGCACCAGCGCGGTCTCCAGCGCGAACTCGGTGCTCATGCGGCGGCTGTCGTAGCCGATGACCACGCCGCGGGTCTTGTTTTCGGCATCATCCTCGATGAGATAATCTGCCAGACCCTGAGTGGCACGGCGTACGGTGTAGATGTTCATGCGGTTCATGCCCGCGCCCAGCACGCCGCGCATACCGGCGGTGCCGAAGCTGAGGTCGCGGTAGAAGCGATCCTCGATCTCTTTTTCATCGCCTGCGATGGACAGAAGCTCCTGATGGGTGGCTTCATCGGCGGCAAAATCGTTGAGCCATGCCTGATAATTCTCCCGGTAGCTCATGGGGGTGGCCTCCTATACGTTTTTTGTCGTTCGTTGCGCAGGCTGCGGGGCTGCCTGTACGCCTGTTTTATCAGCTACCATTATAGCGGATATGGGGCGGTATTGCAAATGGTTTGTTGCGGGGGGAGGGGTGGCGTTCGTAAACCGGATTCCTCTATTTCTTCCTGTTCCCAGCCAAAAATGGTTTGAATATGTTTTGCATAACATTTCACCGCTCGTATGCTGAGTACGAAACCGCATATGATCAATTCGCAACCCATCACATTGAGCAAGTGTCTGAAAACGCAGCCAGACAATCGCAAATGGCGGTTTCTCTTCTTCAAACCCTGACAACATCTTTTCTCTTACGGCGTACTTGTTGCTACAGGAAGGGCTTTCATTCGGCATACTGCCGATATACAGATTCTGCTTCATCTCATGCCAAGGTACAACATCATAGACATCATAAGAACTTACCATCACATCCAAAGCTGCGGGAGTGTCCGTTGCAGCTTGGCCGGGCATAGGCGGCATCAACCACAAAAAACAAACGAGGAGTAGTCGTATTACCCTGCGTTTCCTCACAATCTCACCTCTTATACACAGGTGCAGCGGTTCGGTTGGTTATGGAATAATCCTCTGCTAACAAAAACCAGCCCCCGCCCGCGGGTTCATCTCTCCTTGCTTTTATACCATCTTTCCCCAAGCAATTCGTTGTTTTCGTTGATATAGCCCTGCCAGACCAAATCGGGATCGGAATACTCATAAACAGACGCAACCCATTGCTGACCTGCATCAATAAAATCATCTGCAGCATCCCACTGCGGCTGAATCATGTACTCTCCGTTTTCGCCTATGTATCCGTATTTGTCATCGACCCTGACCCGTGCCATCATGTTGCTGCCGAAATCCCAGATCTCATTCCATGTGGAAGAAAGAATCACCTCACCGTTCGGCTTCACAAAGCCGCACTGTCCGTCCCCGGCATCGTTATATCTTGCTTCGTCAACGATACGCATGCAACCGTTTACCAGTTTTGTGCAGCCATCTCTGTACTCACAATATGACCCGGGAAATTCGCTCAGGATCTCTCCCTGCTGACCCATGAATCCCCATGTATCATCATAGGAATTCACATATCTGAAACAGCCGCCATCCTCCATCCATTTGATACGGTATCTGCGATCGATCTCGGCAATCACTTCCGCAGAATGATCGATCAATGTCTGCTTCTCATCATCGTACAAGATGTATCTGTTCTGCGACAGATCCTGTATCCTTACACCGGGTTCTGCACTCAAAACCATTTCGCCGTCTGAATAAACCCACTTCCATTCTTCTGTAACAGGATCAACGACATACCAGACCCCGTCGTCTGCATTCACCGGCGAAGGTGGAGAGAGCCACTCTGCCTGCATAACCACATTCGTTTGAAAATCGGCAATCCCCCACAGATCATTTTCACAATATGCAACGAAGTTTTCATTCAGCAGCCTGATGTTCGACCAGGATCGGGGTGTATCGGCTACTCCTTCTGCACCGATCAGGGAACAGGTACTTTCCCCATCAGGGTTTTTGGCGACCCGCGCCCACATATGACCGTTTTTGGCGAAATACAGACTGTTGCCGCCAACGGTCTCAAGAGCATAAGCGGAATCGGCATCAACAAAAAGATAATCCCACCACTCCTGAGAAGTTAACTGCCCACGGGTATCCATTTGATTGTAACGATCACCGGCCCTGATGAAGAGCTTTCCGTCCCGAAACTCATACATCATCAGATCAAATACCGTTTCGGATACCCATTCCCCTTCCATGCTCATAAGCCGCATAAGCTTCCGGTTGTCGTTATCATACCACGACACCTGCAGAAGATACTCTGGCGCGGCGCCGGAAGCCGAATTCGTTGGTACCGCATCGATCGAATGGCACGGAAACGGCTCCACCACAATATTCCCACAGTGGTCAATTCGCCCAATTTGATCGCCGATATAAATATTCGCCTGCCCGGTTGCATCAAAATACCCGGCTCCGTCAAAAGCTGCGGCATGCAAAACCGTGCCGTCTGCCGTTTGCAATCCGATCTTCCCGTTTTCCTTGTAGAATGCAACGTTTTTCTGCGCAGCAAACACGGTGCGTTGTTCAGCCGTTGCATTTCCGGGGAAAAAGAGAGACAACAGCTGGAGCAGAATCACGGCAAAGAGGGCAAACGGCTTCATTCGGGGCATCTCCTTTCATATTCTAACGATGTATAACAGATTCCCGGCGAATGCCAGCGTTGATAGCATTTTTCGGGTTTCCCGATGGCTTCTGTCATCTTCATCACCCTCAAAACAGAGATTGAATAACGGCTATCTCGCAATATCCTTTCTCCACGCATTCCGGATCCCGGTGTTGGAGGTTAAGGGCGCGCCGATGATCCACGGAGTATTGAGTTCCCACAAACCATAGGATAACAAAATACGTGTTGGAGCCAAATAAAGCGTGAGTTCATCATCTATCAGCATATCCTCGATGGTTCCAATATCATTTTCATCGATCATTGATTTGGTGATCAAAAATGCATCTATATACCCATCATGGATATGATCGCCCTGCTCGAAGCTTGCCAAAAAAAAGTATTCGCCTTTTGACAGAACAAACGAGCTTTCTCTGTCTTTTGTCTGAACAAAGAAACTTTCAAGCGGCAGGTGTTCCCCATCGACAAGGACACGAAAACGCACGACCCAGCATTGATACCCATCACGAATATACCGCAACAGATCATCAAAACCATTCTGTATTGCCATATCTTTCGAAACAATCGATGCAGCGTCAATGATCGTCTTTGCATTGCCTGCACGATCAGACACATCAACGAACGGTATTCTTTCAAAGAGACCCGTGCTTTCGTCGGTTTCATTGCAATGGTCCGGATCTACGCTATTCACACAAGGAAAAACCCGAATTGTTTCGTTGGTTTTCCGGTCAAACAGGGTCAACGACAGCTGCTGCGGTGCAAAAATCAAATTCAGCCTTTCAACGATATCATATTCTTTCTCAATATAAACAATGATGCCGATCTGCTCGCAAATCACGCCGTTTTCCACTGTTCTTGACAGATTTCGATCCTGCACGACCGGTACATTCTCAACAATAACCCCATCCGGCAAACAGCACCATTCGATATTCCCATAATTAATGCCGACATACACACCATCCGGGATCTCCATCCGGCCTATGACCCATACACAGGCATATTGCACCGGATCGGGGATCTCTTTCGTAACTTCATTGACCGATGCTGCCAATCCGGGGGCGATCTGAATGGCTGAATCAATTGTCCAAACCAATCCGTTCTTGTTTTCTGCATGGCACACCCATGCTTTACAATCGACAACCAAGATTACGAGCATCACAACGCTTAACCATAATCTTTTCATATTGATTTTGTGTCTCCCTCTTGCCGGTTTATTACCGCTTTATCGTACTCTGTCTTCTGTTTTCAACGCCATCATCAGCGCCGACACGGATTCATGCCCAAATGATCCGCTTCCATATGTCGCCATGCTGCTGATCCTCCTTTGCATCGGTTAAGGCAGAACTTCAGACTCGATCGACCAGCTTTGTTTTGATTCTTGAAAAAGCTCTCACACGCTGACAACTGAAATACTCTTCACTGCCTGTTGCCCGGTAGTACTCTGCTTCTTCTTCATCGGTCATATGATATTCCCAGAGTTCATCCATGGCTTCCATGTCCTCATCTGAGTGGCAGACCCTGAGAAGATAAGGATTGTTTGTCAGTTGAAACAACAGGGTCGATGATGCAGATTCAAAACCAAAGGCGATATCTGCCAGCTTGTTCCGAAGAATTGTTTCGCCATCCTTTTTTTCACAACAGGTGCACAAAGAATCTTGATACATACAAATCGAAAAAGGATGAGAAACTGTTGCGATTTTCGTCCAGCTCATCTCCTGTTTTCTCTCGGCGGATCGATAAATTCTTTCATGGGGTGGGAAGGGAAATTCTGCAGTCGATTCAGGAAAATGCTTCTGAATAAAAAGTCTGGCATATTCTTCATCGTCGAGTGTTACCAATCGCTGGTAGATCTCGTACCAACAGCCGCTTTGAAAAATGGCAATTTCGAATGCTGTTGTATCCATGCAATCGAAAAATTCCAGTCCATATGCCCATACTTCGATATCCGATTGCGAATTCTGAATTTCTTTGAGAAGGTCTGTTTCATGGTCAGGGGTGAGACATTTCGTATTTATCAACATATTGATCATCATTCCTAAAATGAATTCCTTGATCCGCTCCAAAACACAGGCTGATCGGAAGCGGTGTTCCCTTCTCCCCCGCATTCCTCCGCTCTCATTCCGGAGCACCACCTGCCTGCTGCAGTAACTCTGTTGCAACACCGTATATATAGTCTTCCCGGATATCCTCCAATGCCTCCCGCTCGGTATCGGTAAATTCCCGGCGGGCATAGCGTTGCAGGTACGGACGGATGAAGTCCGCATCGTACCGGCACAGGTATGTTGCACATTGCTCAAACAGACGGAGATCTCCCGCCTCTGTCCTGTTGCGGGCGAAAGCGGTCAATATCCCGCTGCATTCCGCCTTTCCCAGTGTGTTCAGCGAAAAGACCTTCTGCTGATCGCCTTCCACATATATCAGAAAATACGGATGTTTGACCCCTACGGTTGTTTCCCCAAGCTGCAGGGTGAAATATTCCGAAGGATCCGTTGCCAATACCCGCCCTTTGATCCTTTCGGCGGAATCGTATACGGTTATGATCCGCAACGTTTCGTCTGATGTTCTCCTGCCGATCCGTCTATCCCGGGATATGCCAGCATGTCTTATCACAGATTCGCAGGTCGTCTGGATCCGGAACGGCTCCGAAGACAACGCCGCATCATCGATCCTGAGATATTCCACTTGGCTTGCGCCCGCCATTTTCACAATATTGCCGTATGGTTGAACAAGACCTTTCAGCGCTCCTTCGATCACACATCCTTCGATCACACAAAGGATAACAAGCAGGGCAAGAACCTTACCGCGCTCCACGCTTTTCTTTTCGGGATTTCTCCTTGTTCCTGCAAGGATCGGAAGGCTGAAAAGGGTCGCCAGACCAACAACGGCATATCCCGCCGCAGTTACGATCAGCTGCATGTTCTGCAAAGCATATTTGCAGGACTCGGCGTCTTTGTTGTAGAGATCAAAGCTTCTCCGGCTGACGAAGGTCTGTACAAAAAACGCAATCGCAATCATGCCGGCCAGCGCGCCCGCCATCAGCCAGAAATGCTGTTTGGATATGCCGGCTTTGGGAGCGTTTTTTCCATTGACGATCCGTCTGCAGATCAGCGACAGGCCAACGATCATCACAAAATCGATCAAGAAGGAAAACCAAACGGCTTCTGCGCCGTAAGCGGTTCGGAACCAATATTTCGCCGCGTTCGCAGCAACGATCGTTACTGCACCCCCTGCGATGAGCATTTTCAGCCCGTAAGCCGGAAAATCATAACGGTTCAGCAGCATCGGCACAACGATCAGAGCATGAAGGAGGATAAAGAGAAGATTTCCAACGTAAACATGCAGTTCCGCAGACATGAAATCGTAGTATGGGTGCATCCAGAACCAACAAAAACAGTACAACATACTAAGGAAAACAAAACCAAACGGCAGTTTTTCTCTGGTAGCCATTCTTTCACCTCAGATCTATGTGATCGGGATGCCTGTTGTGTCCCCCATTATATCATAACGACGCAGGAAACAACATCCTTTGCTGGGGGGTGTTCCCTTTCCCCTGCATCCGATCAAACGCAAAACGGGCGCAAAATCATCCGTATGCTGCCGCCAAACCTTGACCCGCCCGCGCCCCATGCGCTATAATAGCAGTTAGAAAGCAACCTTACATAACCCCAAAAGCACATCAACACAAGGAGGAACCTTCCCATGAGCATATCCACCCGCCCCTTTGACAAGACCCCCGACGGTCAGCAGGTGACCGAGTTTATCCTGACCAACAAGCACGGCGCAAGCATCAGCGTGATCGACTTCGGCGGCTGCCTGCGCAACATCATCGTTCCCGATCGCAACGGCAACCTGGCCGACGTGAACCTGGGCTTTGACGATGTGGACACCTACGACGGCAAGAGCAACTCCATGGGCGCGCTCATCGGTCGGGTGGGCAACCGCATCGGCGGCGCCAGCTTCCAGATCGACGGCGTTACCTACAACCTGTTCAAGAATGACGGCGAAAACAACCTGCACAGCGGCCCCAAGGGCGTTGACCGCTATGTGTGGACCAGCGAGACCATCGAGGGCGAGGGCTGGGACAAGCTGATCCTGACCCATGTGACCCCCGACGGCGACTGCGGCTTCCCCGGCACCGTAAGCATGGAAGTGACCTACAGCTGGAACGATGAGGGCGAGCTGGGCATCCACTACTTCGCCACCACCGACAAGACCACCCTTGTCAACATGACCAACCATGCCTACTTCAATCTGGACGGTCACGGCACCCCCGATGTGCGGGATCTGACCCTGCAGATCAACGCCCCCGCGGTGAACGAAGTGGACGACGGACTGATCCCCACCGGCGTGCTGCTCAAGAGCGAGACCCTGCCCTACGGCTTTGCCACCGAAGCCCGGGTGGGCGACGTGCTGGCCCTGACCGATGTGATCCCCGCCATGAAGAAGTGCGGCGGCGTGGACTTTAACTACTGCGCCGGTCACGACAAGGAAATGAAGACGATCGCCGTTTTGAAGAGCCCCAAGACCGGCCGCGTGATGGAAGTGATCACCGACCAGCCCGGCGTGCAGTGCTACACCGGTCAGGGTCTCAACCACACCGGCAAGGGCGGCGTGCATTACGGCAAGTATGCCGGTCTGTGCCTGGAGACCCAGCACTATCCCGATGCCATCCATCAGCCCCAGTTCCACAGCATCGTTCTGCGCCCCGAGGACACCTACGATACCACCACCATCTACAAGTTCTACGCTGAATAAGCGACCGAACGGAGCGGCGGCGTGCGGAAGGCTTTCTTCCGTTCGCCTGTCGCCTTTTTCAATTGCAAAGGAGGGCTACGACCCATGGCATACGATTCCCAGAAGCTGCTTACCCCCGGTGATCTGTTGGACGAAAAAGGGCAACTGGCCCAGTGCGGCTACAGCACCTCCCTTGTGCGCAGGTATGACCGCAAAGCCATCAAGGCCTGCGGGCTGCGCATCAAGGAATGGGACTACTACTGCATTACCGGCAAGGAATGCGTGCTGTGCCTGACCATTGCCGACAACAGCTACATGAAGCTGGACAGCGTTACCCTGCTCTTCCCCGACCGCTGCACCCAGATCCAGAAAAGCATGATGGGGCTGCTCCCTCTGGGCAAGGTAAAGCTGCCCGCCACCAGTGCGGTGGGCGATGTGAAGGTGGAGGGCAAGGGCTACACCCTCGCCTTTACCAACGACGGCACAAAGCGTGTGCTGGATGTGCATATTGAAGACTTCAACGCCGGCAGACCCCTTACCGCCCATGTGGAGCTGACCGACGAGCCGAAGGACAGCATGGTCATCGCCACGCCCTTTGCGGGGTATCCCCGGCATTTCTACTACAACCAGAAGATCAACTGCCTGCGTGCCAAGGGCGATGTTGCCTTCGGTGGCGAGATCTACACCTTCCGCCCCGAGACCGATCTGGCGGTGCTGGACTGGGGGCGGGGCGTATGGACCTATGCCAACACATGGTACTGGGGCAGCCTGAGCACCGTACTGCCCGACGGCAGGACGCTGGGGCTGAACCTTGGCTACGGCTTCGGCGACACCACCGCCGCCACCGAAAACATGCTCTTTGTGGACGGCGTTGCCCACAAGCTGGAGCATGTGCTGTTCGAGATCCCCAAGAACACCTCCGGCAGCGACGATTTTATGAAGCCATGGCGCATCCGGGACAACAACGGCAGGCTGGATCTGCGCTTTGAGCCCGCCATCGACCGCGCCGACTGCACCTCTGTGCTGGTGATCGAAAGCGACCAGCATCAGGTCTTCGGCTACATGACCGGCAAGGTGGTCACCGACGAAGGCGAAGAGATCCGGATCGAGCGCGCGCTGGGCTTTGCCGAGAAGGTGAAGAACCGGTGGTGACGGGGGGTGCCTGCGGCAGGCCCAAAGGGCTCTGCCCTTCGGAAACCCGCTCAAGGGGCAATGCCCCTTGAGAATCCCGGTTTTGCACCGGCATTGCAGGCGCAAGGGATGAGGATATAGCAGAACAAATCAAAACGCACTTGGATACCGCCCGTCCGGGGTGGATGCAAGTGCGTTTTCCGATTTACTTGCATATCAGAGTCGGAAAAATACATACATCCCACCTCCGCTTCAACAAAAAACATCCCTGTGCCTGCACAGCAGGCACAGAGATGGGATTCCAAAGGGATCGTATCCCTTTGGCGGGGGTGCAGGGGGCAGAGCCCCCGCCCTTGCTATTTACTTGGCAAACTCGGTGGAGCGGGTCTCGCGGATCACGTTGACGCGGATCTGACCGGGATACTCCAGCTCCTTTTCGATGCGCTTGGCAACTTCCTTGGCCAGCACCTTGGTGCCCTCGTCGGTCACGTCTTCGGGCTTGACCATGATGCGTACCTCGCGGCCGGACTGGATGGCGAAGCACTTCTCTACGCCCTGGAAGCTGTTGGCGATCTCCTCCAGCTTCTCCAGACGCTTGATGTAGTTTTCCAGACTCTCGCGGCGGGCGCCGGGGCGGGCGGCGGAGATGGCGTCGGCGGCCTGCACCAGCACGGCTTCGATGGTCTGGGGCTCCACATCGTTGTGGTGGGCGAGGATGGCGTGGATCACATCGGGGCTCTCGCGGTACTTGCGGGCCAGCTCGGCGCCAAGGGTAACGTGGGTGCCCTCGGCTTCGTGGTCAACGCCCTTGCCGATGTCGTGCAGCAGACCGGCGCGCTTTGCCAGCGCAACGTCTGCGCCCAGCTCGGCGGCCATCATACCGGCCAGATGGCTGACCTCGATGGAGTGCTTGAGCACGTTCTGACCGTAGGAGGTACGGTAGCGGAGACGGCCAAGGATCTTGACCAGCTCGTGGTGGATGCCGTGCTGATGGGTCTCGAACACAGCCTGATCGCCGGCTTCGCGGATCTGTTGATCCACTTCCTTGCGGGCTTTTTCCACCATTTCTTCGATGCGGGCGGGGTGGATACGCCCGTCCATGATGAGGCGTTCCACAGCGATACGGGCGATCTCGCGGCGAACGGGATCGAAGGCGCTGACGATGACAGCCTCGGGGGTGTCGTCGATGATCAGGTCTACGCCGGTGGCGGTTTCAAGGGCGCGGATGTTGCGGCCTTCGCGGCCGATGATACGGCCCTTCATATCGTCGTTGGGCAGGTTGATAACGGAAACGGTGGTTTCGGCAACGTGGTCGGCGGCGCACTTCTGGATCGCCAGCGCGATGATGTTGCGGGCCTTCTTTTCGCCCTCCTCACGCGCTTTGGTCTCGATCTCGCGCACCATGGCGGCTGCGGAGTGATAGGCGTCCTTCTGGATGCGGCTTACCAGCATCTGGCAGGCTTCGTCCTGCGTCATGCCGGCGATGCGCTCCATCTCCTGCACCTGCTTGTCTTTGCCTTTTTCCAGCTCGTCCCATTCCTTCTGCAGGTCGGTCTGCTTCTGGTTGAGGCTTTCTTCGCGGGCTTCCAGATTATCCTGCTTCTTGTCGAGGGATTCCTCGCGCTGCAGGATGCGGCGTTCGCTGCGCTGCACTTCGGCGCGGCGTTCCTTGCACTCGCGGTCCAGCTCGGTCTTGAGGCGAAGCACTTCTTCCTTGGCTTCCAGAATGGTCTCTTTTTTCTTTTCGTCAGCTTTGCGCTGTGCATCTTCCAGCAGATTGCGCGCATATTCCTCGGTGCGGCCGATGCGCTTCTCGCTGGCTTGCTTACGGTATTGATAACCGCCCACCACGCCTGCCGCAGCAGTAACGAGGGCGATCAGAATGACCCAATGGATCTGCATATGCCTGTTTGCTCCTTTCTTGTTTTGTTGCTTTGTTCCGGTTTGTTACTGGGGAGGATACGGCAGGGCGGCAACCGTCTTTTCCGGCAATGCAAAAAAGCCGATGAGCCATGCTCGGTCGGCTTTTTGTTTCTGCAGACAGATACACTTGTGGCGGGTACAGCTTCCCCTTGGGAAAGAAAACCTGCAAACAGGGTACTATATCCGAACAATGCCGCCTGTGGAAAGGGGGCATACATACGCTCCAAAAACTCCGTCCCATAAGGGCTGAGGCCGCTGCCTCACAGCGGGAGGGAATTGAAAACCCATGCTGGATATATCTGAAAAACAGCAGAACCTGCGCCTTCTCCGCGCCAAGTCCATTTGCCGACTATCCTATTATATAGGCAGCATGCAGGGATGTCAAGCTGTGGCGTTCGACAGAAAACGTTGCAAAATCGGCATTTCCGGGGCAGCCGCATGGATGGGATCGGGCAAAAAAAGACTGTCTGCCAAGGGCAGACAGCCAATTGGGGAGCAAGAATATTATTTTTTTGTTACGTAACCGAAGAAGGTTACCTCTCCTCAGACTTTCAAAGAAGTCCCAGAGGTATGGTCAGGCCGCAGCCCTCCGATTGTCAATCCGAAACCAGCGGCGTGTACGGTGGTTTCGGAACCCTTGCGTAGCAAGGGGTTCCTATCGCCGTTTGCCGCCCGGGGAGCCGTAGGCTCCTAGGCAAACGGTGCAAATATCGTCAAAAAGCCGCCGAAGGCGTGTTTTTTGACGAGCTGCGGAGAAGGTTACTTATCTGCATAGATGCGGGGGGAAAGCACGCCGATATCGGGCAGGTTGCGGTACAGCTCGGCATAGTCCAGACCATAACCTACCACGAATGCATCGGGGATCTCGAAGCAGGAATAATCCACGGTAAGGGGTACGCGGCGGCGGCTGGGCTTATCCAGCAGGGAGCAGATGCGCAGGCTGGCAACGCCGCGGCTGTCCAGCACCTTCTTCAGGTAGCTGAGGGTGTTTCCGCTGTCTACGATATCCTCCACAACGATCACATCCCGACCGTTGACCGAGCGCCCCAGATCCTTCTTGATCTCCACTTCGCCGCTGGAAGACGTGCCGTTGCCGTAGCTGGAAACCACCATAAAGTCGATCTCCACCGGCAGGTCGATCTGACGGATCAGGTCGCAGAAGAACACGCTGGCACCCTTGAGGATGCAGACCATAACGGGCTTCTTGCCCTGATAATCCCGGGTAATGCGCTCGCCAAGGGCGGCTACGGCTTCCTTCAGCTGGGCTTCGGTGTAGAGAATGCTTTCCAGATCCTCGTAAAGTTTCCAATTCTTCGCTTCCATGTGCTTTTCGCTCCTTCATCCGGTGATGGTGGGAAGATAGAGTGGCTGCTCTGCAATGGTGATCTGCAGGCAGGGTGTATCGGGGGTGTAAGCAAGGGCCTGGGCGGTGCAAAGCCCGGGGATCCAGAGAATATCGCTGCCCTTTGCCACCACGGGCAGCACCGGACGGAGAGGCCGGTCGATCTTATGATCGGTAAGCCAGCGGCGCAGGGGCTTTGCTCCGGGTGCGCCAAGGGGATGGATCCGGTCGCCCGCCTCCGGGGTACGCAGCACGCAGCCGGGCAGCAGCGCTTCGGGAATGAGGGCGGTGCAGGCATCTCCCGGTGGTACAGCAGGGTCGGCATCCTGCAAAGAAAGGGTCAGAAGGGGGTGGTTGTCCCAGCCCCACCAGCCACAGAGCATCATGGGCTCGTTTGTGCCTGCCCGGAAAAGCTGCCCCGGCAGGGGAAAAGACATGCTTTCGGCAGGCACAAGGGGCATGCCGTCCTGATGCACCAGATGCAGCAGTCGCTGCCCCAGCAGGGCCTTCAGCCCCATGGGCAGGTTCACGGTGCCGCCGACGGGCCCTTTATGGAGCAACCGAAGCAGACGAAGGCTGTCCTCTGCGCCGAGCGATCTTTCGTCCGATACCAGCTGCGCCCTCTCCAACCCCAGTTCGTACCAGCGGCGAAGCGCCCGCAGCGCCACAGCCTCGTCCCAGATCAGGGCATCTGCGGCAAGGGCATGCAGGCCGGGCTGGAGCAGCATATGATGCCGCAGCGTATTCTGTGCGCTTACGGAAAGGGCATATTCGTCGATCCGGGCGAGGGTCGCGGTCTGGGCAATGCGCCCGCCGCAGCCGGGGGAAAGCTGCTCCAGCAGGGGCAGCACCTGAAGCCGCAGGGCGTTGCGCAGGGTGATGGGCTTATGGTTGGTATCATCCTCCCGGTAAGGGATGCCCCAGCCCTCCACAGCGGCGCGCAGTTCTGCCTTGGGCAGATCCAGAAGGGGACGGATCAGCCGCCAGCCGTCCATATAGGTACAGGGCTTCATGCCGGAAAGACCGTTTGCACCCGCACCGCGCAGCAGATGCATCAGCACGGTTTCGGTCTGGTCGTCCCGGTGGTGGGCGGTGAAAAGGGCACGGGCGTGCAGCTCTCTTACATCCGCTTCAAAAAAGGCGCGGCGGCACTCCCGGGCGCGGGTCTCCATGCCGGGCAGGGCGGCATCGCCGCCCAGATCGGCGGTGTGCACCCGCAAAGGGATCTGCCGCTCTTCGCAGTAGCTGCGCACCAGCTGCTCGTCGGCGAGGGAATCACCGCCCCGGAGCCCATGCTGCACATGGATGGCATGCAGGCTGAACCCATGCTCCCGGGAGAGCAGGTACAGCCCGTGGAGCAGCGCCATGCTGTCGCAGCCACCGCTGACGGCCACCGCCAGCACGCTGTCCGCTCTCAGCAGACAGTGGTCGTCCAGACAGGCTCTGAGCGTATCAAGAACCGGAGCGCTCATACATCCTCCTCCCCGGTGGTGAGCAGGGTGAGCACATCATCGCAGAGATCGGGGTCGTTCATGGCAGCCCGCGCCCACTGGTATGCCTCCTGCTGTCCCGGCAGCATCAACCCCAGACGAAGCTGGGTATCGCCGCCGCCCAGACAGATGGCAGCCAGCTGCTCCCTGAGCCCGAAGGGGCAGAGATACGCCTGCTCCGGCTCTGCGGCGGCAAGCGCCGCCTCGGCGGTGGGCTGGCTGGGCAGGGAAGGCGCCGGGTCGCTCTGGGTGGGATTCTGTTCGGGGCTGAGCATCAGACCCCGGGTGTAAAGCATCAGAAGCAGACGGGAAGCCTGCTGACGGAAACGGGAGGCAATGCTTTCCGCCACGGCGCGGTCTGCGGTGCGGATGCGCAGCAGCAGCGTGGGGGTCTCGTTTTCCTGCACGGTGCACAGCAGCCCGTGGAAGCCGTCGCCGCTGGGTTCCCACATTACCCGGAGATACTGCCGTTCCTTGAGCGCCTGCTGGTAGGCAGGGGCTTCCCGGCGGATGCGCTCCCGCTCGCTCATGGGCATGCGGTGGCGGAACATATTCAGCTGCTTATGCCCCTCGCCGGTCAGGTACAGCTGCCCTGCCAGCGCATGCTCGCCCTGTGCCAGAGCGCCGCTCTGGCGCAGCTCGTCCAGATACAGGCACATGGAAACATAGTCCATCAGCTCCAGCTGCGCCACAAAGGGCCACAGATGATCGGGGGCGATGGGCTCCATCTCCTCAAGGCAGCACAAGAGCCGAAGCCGGTATTCCATATCGGACACCCGCTTGCGGGAAAAAGAATCGGGCATGGGTTCTCCTTTCCTTGGTGAAACAAAGAACGCCGCGACAGGCGGGTGACACCCTTGTGGGCTGTCCGCGTCGCGGCGGTGCTTTCCGGGCCTGTCACGGCCGGGGTTCGGTGTTATCGGGGAAGCGGCCTTATGCCAGGAAGGGCTTGAGTTCTTCCAGCAGGTCGTCGCAATCGTCGGAATAGATCTCCATGGTAACGGGCTTGCTCAGATCCAGGCTGAAGATGCCCAGAATGGACTTGGCGTCCACCACATGGCGGCCTGCGCGCAGATCCACATCGTAGGGGTGGCGGCAGACAATGTTGACGAAGGACTTTACATTTTCGGCAAGGCTCAGCTTGATGTTGACAGATTTCATGGTCGGTTCGTCCTCCTTATAGATGATTCATTCCTTTATGCCACCACATTATACAACACCGAAATCGTTTTTGCAAGCGGTTACAGGGCAGAATCATCAGCTGACGCAAATATCGCCGCTGACGGTGCTGAGACGGAACCGCACAGCGGAAGCCGGGTCGGTATCGCACTCGATCTGCACATCGCCGCTGGTGGTATTGGCGGTAACGGCGGGGGTAAGCACTTCTTCCATGCCCACGGTGATGTCGCCGCTGGTGGTGTTGGCAAAAATGCCGGTAACGGACGTATCGTAGGTGCAGATATCGATATCGCCGCTGACGCTGTTGCTCTGTACCTGCCCCAGCACGCCGCTGATCTCGGTATCGCCGCTGACGTTGTTGGCGGTGACCATGGACACGCTGCCCTCGAAGAACATGATATCGCCGCTGGTGGCGTTCAGCTTCAGGGAGCCGCCCACCTTTACATTGTGCAGATCCGTATCGCCGGAGGTATTGCAGGCAGCGGCATCGCCAGTGATGCTGCAATCGCTGATGTTGATATCGCCGCTGGCGGTGGTGGCGGAAAGCCCGCCCAGCTGCAGATCGCTGATGCCGATATCGCCGCTAGCGGTCTGCACCTCTGCCATGGCAAGCCCGGCGGGCAGCTTGACCCGGATAAGCCCACAGCAGCTGCGCATCTGCCGGATGGTGCCCCGCATCATTCTGCCCAGCTTGTTGAGGAAGCCGAAGAAGCCTTCCTGTTGCTCGTCCTCCGCCGGGGGTTCGGGCTCTACGGAAACAGGGTTGCGGCGCAGGGTGAAACAGCCGCCGGTTTTTTCCACCAGCAGCAGGGATTCATCCTCCGGGTCGATCTCCACGTGGATCAGCCCGTCTCCGGAGGGCAGCAGCTCCACCTCGTCGGCGGCCAGCTCTACCCGCACACGGGGGTAGTGGGCGGGGTCGGCGGTCGCCACAAGCAGTTCTCCCCCACCGTATACATTGCTGCGCACCCACTCGCCGGAACCGGCTGCGCCGCTGTGGTCAAAACCGGCGCTGCGGCCATTGAAGCCGGAGGCAAAACTGTCCATGGCCGTGCGAACGCTTTCCATGGCTGTGCCAAAAGCAGCCTCCGCCGTGGTGGAGGCGCGGTCTGCCGCGCTCTTTACATCGTCTGCGGCGGCGGCGAAGCGGCGGTCGATCTCCTCGGCCATTTTTTCAAAACGGGCATAGGCGAAGGGCTGCTCCGGTGCAGAGGTTTGCACATCCTCCCGGCGGTATTCGTCCAACAGCTCCTCCACGCCCCGCAGATTGTCCAGCACCTCGCCAAGGGCTTCGTTGCTGCTCTTGCCGGAGGCGATCAGGTCGTCGTAGCGCGCCTGGCTGTTGGTGAGCAGTTCCTCCCGCATGGCGCGGATCTCTTCTCTCTCCGGCATGCCCCGGAACATCAGGTCAATGATCTTTACGATCGTAGGATTCATTCAGGTTCCTCCTCTATCAGCTTTGCAAGCAGTTGTTTGGTTTCCTGCCAGTTTTCCACATCCCGGGAAAGCCTCTCCAGCCCTTCGGGCGTAACGGCGTAGTACCTTCTGCGGGCACCGCTTTGGGCATCGCCCCAGTAGGAGCGGATCAGCCCCGATCCCTCCAGACGGCGGAAGGCAGTGTACAGGGTGGCTTCCTTCATTTCCAGCCCGCCCTGACTGATGCACCCGATCTGCTTGCCCAGCTCGTAACCGTAGCTGTCGCCCAGACTGAGGCGCTTGAGGATGATGGTATCGGTATATCCCCTCAGGATATCAGCGCTCAATGCCATGGGGTATCACCTCCGTGAGATAAATTGTACAGCATAGTACCTCGCCTGTCAAGGTATTTCGTCAAGAACATCAAAAACCCTGTGCCCGCGGTTGACTTTCCCACTGTTTACAGCCATAATAAAGGGTACGCAGTTGCCCGGTCAGGCGCATTTTTCCCACAACCATGCAGAAAGGAAGGCGGATGCCATGCCCATGGAAACCGAACAGTTTACCGCGATCGTGCAGGATACCACCTTCCGCAACGAAGACAACGGCTATACCGTGCTGCACGCGGTGGTGGGGCGCACCGAGCACACCGTGGTGGGCATCCTGCCGGAGCTGAGCCCCGGTGAAAACGTTACCTTTGAGGGGCGCTGGACCGAGCACCCGGTGTACGGGCGCCAGTTTTCGGCAAACAAATGCACCATCACGCCGCCCACGGGCAAAAGCGCCATTGAGAAATATCTGGGTTCCGGGCTGATCCGGGGCATCGGCCCCAGCACTGCCAAGCTGATCGTGAACCATTTCGGCGAAAGCGCCATGGATGTGCTGGACGAGCATCCGGAGCGGCTGACCGAGATTCCGGGCATCGGCCCCAAAAAGGCTGCCATGATCATGGAAAGCTATACCGAGCAGATGGGCATGCGCCGTGCGCTGGTGTTTTTGCAGAACTACGGCATCAGCCCCAACCTTGCCATGAAGGTGGCCAAGTACTACGGCGAAAACACCGTGGAGCTGATCCGCCAGAACCCCTACCGGATGGTAACGGACATTGACGGTGTGGGCTTTCTGACCGCCGACCGCATTGCCCTGAGCATGGGCATCGACCCCATGAGCGGGCACCGGATCCGGGCGGCGCTGTTTTACCTGCTCAACGAAGCCGCGGGCAACGGCGGGCATACCTACCTGCCCCATCAGGTGCTGCGGCAGCGGGCTGCCGCCATGCTGCGCGCCGACGAGGAGCTGGTGGAGCGGCAGATCTCTCAAGGCATGCTGGAAAAGATGATCGTTGGCTTCTCCATGCCCGGCGAGGAGGACGCCGTCTGCCTGCCGCTGTACTTCCATGCGGAGAACGAGATCGCCATGCGGCTGCATTACCTGATGGAAGCCCGCCCCTACAAACGGGTGACCGGGCTCGATGACCGGATCGCCGCTTACGAACAGGAGCAGGGCGTACGCTTCAGCGATATGCAGAAGAAGGCCATCCGCTCGGCGGTGGAGGAGGGCGTGCTGGTGATCACCGGCGGCCCGGGTACGGGCAAAACCACCATTATCCGCTGCATCCTGTCGCTGCTGAAGGAGGATAACGACATCCTGCTCTGCGCCCCCACGGGACGCGCCGCCAAGCGCATGAGCGAGGCCACCGGTGAGGAGGCCAAGACCATCCATCGGCTGTTGGAATACGGCGGCGATGCGGACACCTTTGCCCGCAGCCAGGATTACCCCCTGGAATGCGACTGCCTGATCGCCGACGAGATGAGCATGGTGGATGTGGTGCTGATGCGGGGGCTTCTGCGCGCCATCCTGCCCGGCACCCGCCTGATCCTTGTGGGCGATGCGGATCAGCTGCCCAGCGTGGGCGCGGGCAATGTGCTGCACGATATTCTGGCAAGCGACGCGGTGCCCAACGTGCGCCTGTGCGATATCTTCCGTCAGGACGAAAGCAGCATGATCGTGCTCAACGCCCACAGGATCAACCACGGAGAGATGCCCGTGCTGAAGAGGCGGGATACGGACTTTTTCTTTGAAAAGAAAACGCTGCAGAGCGAAGCCGCCAAAACCATCTGCCAGCTTTTACAGACCCGCCTGCCCAAGTATCTGCGCTTTCCCGAGGATCGGTGGCGCAGCGAGGCGGTGCGCACCATACAGGTGCTCACCCCCACCAAGAAGGGCGATTGCGGAGCCGTGGCGCTGAACCAGCTGCTCCAGGCCGCCCTGAACCCGGAAAAGCCCGGGCAGGATACCATCACCCACGGAGAAACAGATTTCCGCGTGGGCGACAAGGTGATCCAGACCAAGAACGACTATCAGCTGGAATACAAGCGGCGCACCCAGTTCGGCTGGGAGGACGGCACCGGCGTATTCAACGGCGATGTGGGCTATGTGGAGCGCATCGACCCGGCAGAGCATCTGCTGACCGTCTGTTTTGACGACGACCGGTACGTTACCTACCAGAAGCAGCAGCTGGATGCGCTGGAGCTGGCCTATTGCCTGACCGTGCACAAGAGCCAGGGCAGCGAGTTCCCCGTAGTGGTGCTGCCGGTGGTGGGCGGTCCGCCCATGCTGATGGTGCGCAACCTGCTCTACACCGCCCTGACCCGCGCCCGGCATCTGGTGGTGCTGGTGGGACGGGAGGAAGTGATCCGCCAAATGGTGGAAAACGATCACATTGCCCAGCGGTACACCATGCTCACCGAACGGCTGATCAGCTACCAGACCCTGGGACAGATGGGGTGAGGAGCAGAAATGAGGATCGATTTTAACAGCATCACCGCCTGCGGGGAATGCTGCACCGGCTGCCGCAAGAAAGCGGAAGGGCTGTGCGAAGGCTGCGTGGAATCGGACGGGCATTGCGCCGAATGGACACAATCTGGCGGCTGCCCCATCCACCGCTGCACAAGGGAGCATGGGGTGCGCTTCTGCGGTCTGTGCGCCGCCTTTCCCTGCGAGTGGCTGGTAAAGACCGTTGTGTGGCGACCCAACGCCGTGCAGGAGCTGCGGGAGCTGGCAGACCGGTACCGGCAGCAGGAGGAATAGAAGAGCACAAAAGCTGCTGCGGCATGTCCGCAGCGGCTTTTTCTGTGGGTTTTGGGGAATACTGGCCCCCCGGCATAAGTCTACCGTCCCCTACGCCTTGCAACCACCCCCACCATCAGTCAGGCTACGCCTGACAGCTTCCTCCCCCGCTGGGGGAAGAAGCCTTTTTTGTTGGCTTTTCCAGCCGCTCGACAGATTAACTTATGGTAACCTGTCGTTTTCTTGGCTGGCGGGGTTTGGCTTCTCGGGGTTCGGGATGCAGCGAAACCAACTTCAGCAGCCGACAGCCGGCCCGCACCGCGACGATAGAGAGCGACGTCAAATCCCTGTGCCCTTTTTCGGGGCGGCATAAAGGGCGCACCGTGTGACAGCCAAGACGGCGTATTGTGTCCGGTAACGGCAACAGCAGGTGATTGCGCCCGCCGCCACGAAAAAGCGGCTCTAAAGGGGATTTGACCAAAGCGAACGTGTCGCCCTTTTCTGGTCACTCTTTTCATAAAAGAGTGACCGCCTGAGACGGAGGGAAGCGCGTGCCCAGTGGGCACAACGCCGAAGGCGTTAGCGACCCGCAGTCTTCAACCGAAGCAAGTGCAGACCACGGTTAGTGGGCTGCGCGCCGACTGAGGTTGCGGCAAGGGGCGCGTAGCCCCACCCAGTCCCTCGCAGCGGTTCTGCGGGTATCTGATACATACAGCGCAGCGAAATGCAGGTTGGCTGCTGCCCGGGGTGGAAGTATAGCGTCCCCATCGCCTTGCAATTACCCCTACCATCAGTCAGGCTACGCCTGACAGCTTCCTCCCCCGCCGGGGGAAGAAGCCTTTTTGTTGGCTGTTTTCCTTGGGGAAAACCAACCCCATAAGGCTCCTTCCGAAGGTGGGCGACAGAGCCTCTATGGGTACACAGAGGGAGGCTCATGGGCTTGGCTGCTGCCCGGGGGCAGAAGTCTACCATCCCCATCACCTTGCAATTACCCCTACCATCAGTCATGCTACGCCTGACAGCTTCCTCCCCCGCCGGGGGAAGAAGCCTTGGGCTGCTCCCCGGGCAAACGAAAAGACCCGCCGAAGCGGGTCTTTTCGTTATTTGTTCGGAATCAATAATCCGCGCCGTAGGGCAGCACGCATACGATCTCATCCTCGATGTAGATGATGGTGTAGAGATTGCTGCCGGTGTTGCGGTAGTTGTACATGAACTCGTTGATATCCGCGGCACGGATGGGGTTGTACTTGGTGCCGTAGTACAGGATGCAGTTGGGATCCACCACGTAGTCGTAGCCGTCGGTGGAGTTGTTGGTGAAGGTGGAGCGGTTGCCCTCCTGATAGGTGGTGCCCAGATACTTGATGTTGCCCAGATCGGCATCGATACGCATATCGCTGCCCTTCTGATAGATCCGGTTGATGTAGCCGGCGGAGATGCGGGTGCGCTTCTCGCTGGGACGGCGCTGCAGGTAGATGGTGTAGGTGGTGGAAGCACCGCTTACGTTGGTAACGCGGATGGTAACGGCCTGAGGCTCGTCGGTCATAGGAATGGCCTGAGAGGTGCCGCCGCTCTTAACGACCTGACCGTTCACGGTGATGGTGGAGGAAGGATCCATCGCCACAGGGGTGAAGGTGGGGCGGGATACCCAGTTTGCCACCGTGAGCAGATAGGTGGTCTCGTAGGGGGAGAAGGTCTTGGGCAGCATGATGCCGGTGTTGGGGCAGTTATGGGTCAGGGTGGAAAGCAGCGTGCTGTTGGAAGGAGTAGCCATATTGGCAGGGCGGTTGTTGCCGGTGATGGGGGTGTAGTTGGTATTATAGCCGATGTTGTAGCCGCCGTCGTCTGCCAGGGCAGCTGCGCAGCAGAGAACCAGAATGCTTGCCACAAGCAGGGAGAGAATGCGTTTCGTCATGATCCTGTACCTCCTGTTTTTTCGTAATGGCCGAAACAGGAAACGCATCCTGCTTCACCCATAGAACGATGGAACGATCCGTCTTCTTGCAGAAGCCGGAAGTTATTTTCCAATATATTTCTGGATAGGCAACCTTTTTTCCTGCTTACCGGACAGAAGAAATCAGCGCGCGTCCCCTGCCGCGTACAGAAAGGTCTGGGCAGGCGGCGGGCAGAAGCACGCTTTCGCCTGCTGCCACGGGCATTTCCGCACCATCCCACACAAGGGTGAGGGCATCCAGCGGGGTGAACATGGCAAAGCCGCCCCGGTTTTCCAGCGGCAGTTCGCCCTCCACACAGGCGCAATCCAGCTTGAAGGCGGGCACATCCAGCAGGCGGGTGATGCCGTGGCCGCCCTCGGGCATCTGCGCCAGCTGACCCTTGAGGGCGGGGTCGATCACATCCAGCGACTGGCGGATGTGCAGGGGGCGCTTTTCGCCCTTTTCGTTGGTGCGGTTGAAGTCCCACAGGCGGTAGGTAACGTCGCTGCTCTGCTGGATCTCGTAGAGCACGATGCCGCCGCCGATGGCATGCACCATGCCGCTGGGCATGTAGAACACATCCCCCGCCTTGACAGGCACCCGGTGGATCATGGGCTCGATATCCTCGCCCGCGGTGAGCGCCTCGCCCAGCTTTTCGATGGTAACGCCCTCCTCGATGCCGTAGAGGATGCTGGCGCCTTCCTCGGCATGAAGGATGACCCATGCTTCGGTCTTGCCCAGCTTGCCCTCGTGCTTGCCGGAGTATTCATCGTCCGGGTGCACCTGCACGCTGAGGGAGCCTTTGGCGCACAGCAGCTTGAGCAGCAGGGGGAAGACCTCGCCCTCGGCAAGACCGGTCAGCCGTTCACCCTCCCAGCCGATCAGCTCGGTCAGGTTCTCGCCGAAGGGGGATACGCTCTCCAGTCCCGGGATGGCGCTGATCTCCAGCGCTTCGCCGGTGCGGGGGTCGGGAATATCCTTGTGGTAGATGCTGCCCAGCCTGTCGCCGCCCCAAGGGGTCATTTCGCCGTAGCGGTAGGCGGGGTGCATGGGAATGGGCAGGATGGGGCAATCTCCCAGCGTCAGCTCAAAGCACATCTCTCCGGCACCGGTGCGCCCGGCGGCGTGGGCGTAGTCGGTCTCCAGCAGTGCGGCGGATGCGGCATCCCCGCCGGGGATGAGCACGCGCACACAATCGCAGCCCGCAGCCAGCCCATCGGCGGTAAGCTGATCCAGCTCGTCGGCGGTCAGGTTTTCGGCGGCGGCGTACAGGGGTTTTACGCCATACAGCCAGCAGCCGTGGTCGGGGGTGAAGGGGGTGTGGTTTTGGGTGAACATGGTTTATGCCTCCTCGGTGTACATCCGGTACAGTTGATGGTACAAGCCATTTTTCTCCATAAGCTCCTTATGGGAGCCCTGCTCTTCGATGCCGTTTTCGGTAAGCACCCAGATGGTATCCGCGCCCCGGATGGTGGTAAGCCGGTGGGCGATGGTGAAGGTGGTGCGTCCCACGCTGAGCTGCTCCAGCGACTTCTGCACCAGGCGTTCGCTTTCGTTATCCAGCGCGCTGGTGGCTTCGTCCAGGATCAGGATGGGCGGGTTTTTCAAAAACACCCGGGCGATGGAGATGCGCTGTTTCTGCCCGCCGGAGAGTTTTACGCCCCGCTCGCCCACAAAGGTATCGTAGCCGTCCGGCAGCTGGGTGATGAACTCGTGCGCGCCCGCCAGCTTTGCCGCCTGCTCAATCTGCTCCTGAGAGGCTCCCGGCAGACCGTAGGCGATATTTTCGCCGATGGTGCCGGAGAACATGTACACATCCTGCTGCACCATGCCGATGCTCTCCCGGAGGCTGTGCTGGCTGAGGGTGGTGATATCCTTGCCGTCGATCAGGATCCGTCCGCCGGTCAGGTTATAGAACCGGGGGATCAGGTTGCAAAGGGTGGTCTTGCCCGAGCCGCTGGGGCCCACCAGCGCCACCCGCTGCCCCGCAGGCACATGCACGTTGATGTCTGCCAGAACGGAGCGGTCGTTGTCGCTGTACTGGAAACTGACGTGGTCGAAGGTCACATCGCCCTTTACATCGGTCAGGGGCAGGGCATCAGGAGCATCCACCACATCCGGCTCGTCATCCATGATCTCCAGAAAGCGTTCAAAGCCGGTCATGCCCTGCTGGAACTGCTCCATAAACTCCACGATACGCCGGATGGAGGTGAGCAGCGTGCTCACATACAAAAGATACGCCATATAGTCCGGGGCGGTCAGCTTGCCGGAGATCATGAACAGGGCGCCGGCGATCACCACGACGATATACATCAATCCGTCGAATATCCGGGTGGTGGTGTGGAAGCCGCCCATGACGGTATAGCTCTTGTTCTTGACCTTGACGAACTGGGTGTTGCTCCTGTCGAACTTTTCCTGCTCCATGGATTCGCCCGCAAAGCTCTTGACCACCCGGATGCCCAGCAGGCTGTCCTCCACCTGAGCGTTGATCTCGCCCACCTGATGGTTGCGCGCCTTGAAGGTGCGGCTCATCTTTTGGTTAAAGAAGTGGGTGCAGACCAGCATCAGCGGCAGCATGAGGAACACGATCAGGGTCAGGACGGGATTCATGCCCATCAGCACCACAAAAGAAACGGTGATCTTGATGGCGGCGATGAAAAATTCCTCCGGGCAGTGGTGGGCAAACTCGGTGACCTGAAACAGGTCGCCGGTGATGCGTGCCATCAGCTGCCCTACCTTGGCGGAAGAATAGTAGGAAAACCCCAGCTTCTGCAGGTGGGCGAACAGATCGTGCCGCATATCGCTTTCCATGAAGGTGCCCATGTGGTGGCCCCGGGTGGTCATGTAAAAATTGGCGGCGGCATCGATGATGCGCAGAAGCACATACAAAAGCCCGATGCGCAGAACAAAGTCCACCGTAAGGGCGGGCACGCCGGTGGTGGCACGGTCGGTGATGGCGCGCACGATCATGGGCAGCACCAGCTCGCACAGGGTGGTGAGGGCGGCGCAGACCAGATCCACGATCAAAATGGGCAGATACTTTTTGTAATAGGGCAGAAAACGCCGGATGAGCGTCGAGGTCTTCATCGTGCGGATCTCTTTCTGCATGGTGATCGAACTTCCTTTGTACGGTTATGGGGATATCAGGGCTGCTCCGGGGGCGTAACCAGCAAAGTCTGTTTCAGGATGGTTTCCAGCTGGAATTCTGCCGTGCGGGGCATGGTGATGGCGTAGACCGCCCCCGCACCCTGACCGAAAACGCAGATCCGCTCGCTGTTCTGCATACGCGCCGCATCCAGACCCGCCATGGCGTAGAGCCGGTCTGCCTGCAGATTGTATTCGCCGCCCAGCAGAGAGATGGCGTTGATGGGACGGATGCTTTCCACCAGCAGCTCTGCGCCGTCGGGCATCAGGTAGGTGAGGGTGACCCGGCGGGCGTATTCCCCGCCGAAGGCGGTATCGAATACCCTTGCCCGGGACAGGGTGATATCGCCCGTGCGCAGTCCCAGCACCGGCTGCCCGAAGGTATCGGCCAGGGACGGCAGGCTGGCGCCCGCAGGGGCATCCAGCGGGCTCATGGGAATGGTGATGGGCTGCAGCGTGGGCTGCACGACGGCGGTATCCATCGTCTCCTCCGGTTCGCCCATCAGCAGGAACAGATAGCCCAGCACCAGCGCCACCGCCACCAGCAAAGCCAGCAGCAGCCGACGGAGCCATTTCTGCCACAGGGGCACCGGTTTGGCGGGGGGCGGCGCATCGCCGTCCACAGGGGGCTGTACCGCAGCCGGGTTGCGCATCCGGATCACATTGGCAGGGGTGGGAACACCGCCTGCTGTCTGGGTAGGTTTCTTGTTTTTCATGTTTCCCTCCGGCATGGGCGGCGGTCGGAAAAACGAACCGCTGCACCGCTGCTTTGAAAGTGCGGATAAATATCCAGTATTGATTATAGCATATCGGACAGGCGGTTGCCAACGAGAATCGGGCGCGGGATACGCCACGATCCGCAGCAGTCTGCCCCGGCACATGCAAAACCGTACATATGCAAACGGGCATCCGGCTTGAATGCCGGATGCCCGGTATGGTCTGCGGTCGGATCACCGGATCCTGCGGCGCAGAAGTATGAAAGCGTTTTTTTTACATTGGGAAAAGGCTCAGTCCTCCACGAGCAGCCTGCCATCCTTGATGCCGGTCACCTTGGCAAGCGCCAGCACACGGTAACCCGCCTCCGCCAGCTTTTTATGCCCGGGCTGGAAGCTCTTTTCCACACAGACACCGATGCCGATCACCTCGGCATCCGCCTGTCGGCACAGGTCGCACAGACCCTCGGCCGCTTCGCCGTTGGCGAGGAAATCGTCCACGATGAGCACACGGGAGCCCTTGGGGATGTACTGCTTCGCCACCCGGATGTGGTTTTCCACCCCGTGGGTAAAGGAGAAGACCCGGCTCTCGTAGACATCGCCGGTCACGTTGCGGGTGGGGCTTTTCTTGGCGAACACCACCGGGATGTTGCCGCAGGCGATGGCGGTGGTAAGCGCACCGGCGATGCCGCTGGCTTCGACCGTAAGCACCAGATCGGGCTTGTATTGCAGAAACTCGTCGGCAAACGCCTGACCGATCTTTACATACAGCTCCGTATCCATGCGATGGTTCAGAAACATATCCACCTTGACGATATCGGATCCGATGCCGATGCCGTACTCCCGTACCGCTGCCACCAGCTCTTTCATGAGGGGGTTCCTCCTTGGTATGTTGATATGGTGCTATTGTACGCCGTACGGTGGGCAAAAAGCAATACGGATGGCAGAAAAATGTCCATGCAAATGCAAAACCAAAGCCTGCAGGGGGCGGTCTGTCCGGACCCGGCAGGCTTGTGATTCTCTGTTATTCAGGCAGGGTAAGGATCGCGCCCTCGCCCACCGCCAGCGTTACCTTGAGCATGCCGTCCTGCACCGGGTAGGGTACATCGGCATAAAGATCGTTCAGGGCGGCTGCGCCCGCCATTTCCTCCGGCAGGCGGATGATGCCGCTGACAGGCTCCAGCGCAGTGTTGATGAGGCACAGCACCTGCTGGTCGTCGCTTTGGCGCAGGTAAGCATAGAGACCGTTTTCCTCCACCTGCCAGGTGCGGAAGCTGCCCACGCGGAGGGCGCTGCTCTTTGCGCGCACATGCGCCAGCTTCCGGTAGTGGGCGTGGGTCACGTTGCCCTCCACATTGTGCCACTCCATGGGGAAGCGGCAGAAGGGATCGTCCGCGCCCTGCATGCCCAGCTCGTCGCCGTAATAGATGATGGGCGCGCCGGGGAAGGTGAACTGGAAGAAGGAAGCCGCGTGCAGCATGCGCAGATCGCCTCCCGCACGGGTACGCAGGCGGGCGGTATCGTGGCTGCCCAGGAACGTCCACAGCACCTGATTGATCCGCTCGGGGTAGAGCATCAGGGAGCGGTTGAGGCAGCTGTCGAACTGCTCAAGGCTGATCTTGTGGTGGCAGAAGCGGTTCCAGATGTTGCGGGAGAGCACATAGTGCATGGTGGCGTCGAACATATCGCCGGTGGTGAGCCATTCCCGGCTGTCGTCCCAGCATTCGGCGATCATGATGCCTTCGGGGTTGGCGGTCTTGATCATCTTGCGGTACTGCCGCCAGAAATCGGGCCAGACCTCGGGGCTGACATCCAGCCGCCAGCCGTCGATGTGGCATTTTTCGATCCAGTAACGCCCCACCCGGAGGAAATATTCGGCGCAATCCGGGTTCTGCAGGTTCAGCTTGGGCATATAGGGCCAGTGACCGAAGGTCTGGTAGCCGCACTCCTCGGTGTTGTCGAAGAAGAACCAGTCATAGTACCTGCTGTCCTTGCCTTTTTCCCTGGCATCCTTAAAGGGAGCAAACTCCACGCCGCTGTGGTTGAACACGCCGTCCATGATCAGCTTCATGCCGTTTTTATGCAGCTCGTCGCACAGTTCCCGCAGATCCTCCTCGGTGCCCAGCAGGGGGTCGATGCGGAAGTAATCGAAGGTGTTGTAGCGGTGGGAGGAATCGCTGAGGAACATGGGGGTGGAGTAGACCATCTCAACGCCCAGCTCCTTCAGGTAGGGCACCGCCTTGATGATGCCCCGCAGGTTGCCGCCGTAGCGGAACTCGTTCTGCACCCGGTCGCTGGTCCAGGGCTCCAGACCCGGCTCATCCCCGCCCTCCCGGCGGAAGCGGTCGGGGAAGATCTGGTAGCCCACGCAGCCCTTTGCCCATTCGGGCATGGCGGGGGCGGCATAGGCATAGGCAAAGGCGAAGGCTTCACTGATGTCCTCGTAATAATCCGCGCCGAAATGGATGCCTGCCGCATCCAGCTTGAAGATCTGCTCGTCGCTTTCCAGCACGAACAGGTACTTCACGCGCACATCCTCGGGGGTGAAGACGCACTCGTACCAATCGTGGAACTCGTCCCGGTAGGCGACCTTCATCTCCACCTGCATGGCCTTGGCAAAGTAATCGGGGTAATCGTAGTTGCTGGTCACCTTGGCGATGATCCGGCTGAAATCGCCCCGGCCGGTCTGCAGCCGCAGCACCACCTTTCCCTCGGGGGTGGCGTGGCGGTACTCCAGCCACGGCATGTGGTATACGGCATCAAAGTGGATATTGCGCATGGTTTCTTCCTCCTGATGTTTGGAGTGGCTTTACAGCGTGCGTACGCTGTCCCGCTCCATGATGGCAAAGGGGATCGTAAGACCCGTGGGCGGGGTTTCCGGATGCTTTACCAGCCGGATGATCAGCTCCATCGCCTTCTGCCCCAGCTGATAGGGGTCTACGTTGATGGAGGTGAGGGGCGGGTTGTTGAGCCTGCCCGCAGGGGTGTCGTTAAAGCTGATGAGGCTTACATCGCCGGGAACGGAAAGCCCCATATCCACCAGCATATGGCAAAGGGCGATGGCCTGTGCATCGTCCATGCAGACCACGCCGGTGGGGCGGTCGGGTCTTTCGAACAGGCTGCGCAGCTTGCCCTCATCGGTGGTGTTTTCCAGATAGCGGATGGGGACCACATCCGCTTCCCGGCAGGGCAGACCGGCTTGCTCCAGCGCCTGCTGATAGCCCTTGCGGCGGTCGGCGGTGACCATGAACTGGGGATCGTAGCCCAGCAGGGCAACACGCTTATGCCCCCGCTCCAGCAAATACCGGGTGGCGGCCTGACCGGCGGCTACGTTGTCGTTATCCACATAATAGCCGTTTTCCGCATTGGCGGGGTGACCCAGCGTGACCACCGGCAGACCGGCGGTATGGGCAGCGGGCACCGCCTCGGCAGCCAGCACGATCAAGCCCTCGGCATAGCCGCTGTCGCTGAGCTGGTGCACCGCCTCGGCGATGGAATCGCCCTCTGCGCCGGTGCCCAGCAGCATATGGTAACGCCGCGCACCCGCCACATGCCCCAGCCCCTGCAGCACCGAGGGGTAGAAGGAGTGGTTCATGCTCTCGCCGACCTCGCCGGGGAACACCACGCCGATGATGCGGCTGCGGCGGCTGACAAGGCTGCGCGCCATCTGGTTGGGATGGAACTGCATTTCCTGCGCAATCTTTTTGATCTGCTTGCGCATTTCTTCGCTGATGCGGGGATTGTCGTGCAGCGCACGGCTGACGGTGGAGGGCGAGACGCCGGCAGCTTTTGCCACGTCTTTGATGGTAATTTTCATATTGTACGCTCCTTCGCTGTTTGCGGTAGGCGGAGATGTGCAAACGTTTGTGCTTTTGATTATAGTAACACCCTTTTGAAAAAATGTCAAGCGACCTGCAGGAGGGAGGTGGGTGGGGGTGCCGGGTCGGGGTGGGTGGTGGGGAGGATGTCTGCCGTCCCCAACGCCTTGCAATTACCCCTACCATCAGGCACTACGTGCCAGCTTCCTCCCCCGCTGGGGGAAGAAGCCTTTGTTGGGGGCTTTTGCAGCCGCACGACAGCTAAACCATTGGTAACTTGTTGTTTTCTTACCCGACGGCGCATGCCCACTCAAGCCGGGTCGTCAACAGAACCAACTTCAGCACCCACCAGCCGGCCCGCACCGCGACGATAGAGAGCGACGTCAAATCCCTGTGCCCTTTTTCGGGGCGGCATAAAGGGCGCACCGTGTAACAGCCAAGACG
>JAFXBE010000064.1 GCA_017516765.1 Clostridia bacterium
CTCGATAAATTGGGATTTGCTGACCAGTGTTACATAAACTGAATAGTAACACCTGCGGGGTCTTTGGCAAAGAAGAATTGAATCTGAGGCATCGGAGAAACTATCTCTGACACTTCGTAGCCTTTTTCAATCAGCGTTTCCCGCATTTTAACCGCATCTTCGGTTTTGTAGCCCATGGATAAAAACTGATTTCCGCTGTTTTCGGCATCGGGTCTGTCGATGATTTCGATTGACATACCGCCTTCGCCATCACCCAAAAATACAATATGTCTGCCCATACCATTCATTTCGTGCTGAATGGTGAGACCGATGATTTCCTGATAGAATTTCAACTCTTCAGCAAAATGTTTTGTCTGAATTGTAATGTGCATCATTTTCATAGTTCATGTTCTCCTTCAAATTAGAATTTGTGTAATGGCATTAAAGATAATTGACAGCCAGAATTACGACGCTTGTGGCGATCATTACAATGCCCACTACACGGTTTAATGTCTTTGCGTCAGCTTTGTTGGCAATGACCGCTGCAATTCTCGCCCAAAGCAATGTAAAAACAGCACACAGCACAAGGCAAACAATGTCGGGGAGTCCTCCGATCATAAAATGGCTAATACCACCAGTAAGAGCCGTAAACGCCATAATAAACACGCTTGTGCCAACTGCCAAATGCATAGGATAGCCGAGGAAAGAAGTCAGAACAAGCAGCAGCATCATTCCTCCGCCCGCACCTGCAAAACCGCAGATAAAGCCAACGAACGTGCCTCCAGCGATCGCCTTGATCAATCTGCCTTTGGGAGAACTTTCTTCCAATTGTTCTCTTGTTTTGTTGACAGGCTTCAAAAGGAAACGCAATCCAATGATAATAAGCGCTATTTGCATCGTACCACTCATGGCTTGCTCGGGCAGGAAACTTGCTACAAAACTGCCGACCATCGTTACGATAAGCACGCTCACAAGCAACGGCAAACTGTTCTTTACATCTAAGTTTCCGCTTTTCTTATAAGTATATGCACTGACAAGGCTCGCCAGAACGTCGCTGGTTAATCCTATGCCAACCGCATCGTAAGCAGGCACGTCCAAAAACGTTATCAGCATTGGGCCTATTACTGCAGCGGCGCTCATACCGGCAAACCCTGTTCCAATACCTGCACCTGCACCTGCGATAAAACATACAAGAATTTTGACTAAAATATCTCCCATACTGCGCCTCCAAAATCAAGTTTATCGCTTTCATTCTATCACAGTCGCATACGAAGCCACAAGCCAGCTAAGGTTTGCGGTTTCCTTGTTTGCATGATGAAAAATGTGGGATAACTCCTTCCTTTTCATTCCTCCCGCGGCGGGAGCCTTTTTGCCCTTTTTCCGGGAAGAACTTTCCTACCTGCAGGCTTGCGGGAAAGGCTGCTCCGTAGTATAGTATAGCCAAAGGGCATGCACTGCCAAACTGAAAACAAGGAGCAACACCTATGAAAAAAGCCACCATGATCATGGATCGGGATTTTGCCATCGGCAGGATCGATCCCCGCATCTACGGTTCCTTTATCGAGCACCTGGGCCGCGCCGTATACGGCGGCATTTACGAGCCCGGTCACCCCACCGCCGACGAGAACGGCTTCCGCCGCGATGTGATCGACATGGTACGCCGTCTGGATGTGCCTGTGACCCGCTACCCCGGCGGCAACTTTGTTTCCGGCTTCAACTGGGAAGACTCCGTAGGTCCCCGGGATCAGCGGCCCAAGCGGCTGGATCTGGCATGGTTTACCACCGAGACCAACGAAGTGGGTCTGCACGAGTTTGTGGACTGGGCCAAAAAAGCCAATACCGAAGTGATGTACGCCATCAATCTGGGCACCCGGGGCGCAGATGCCGCCCGCAATGTGGTGGAATATGCCAACCATCCCGGCGGCAGCTACTGGAGCGACCTGCGCATCCAAAACGGCGCAAAGGATCCCTTCGGCATCAAGCTGTGGTGCCTGGGCAACGAAATGGACGGCCCCTGGCAGATGGGACAGAAGACCGCCTATGAATACGGCCGCGCCGCCAACGAAGCCGGTAAGATGATGAAGTGGGTGGATCCCACCATCGAGCTGGTGGCCTGCGGCTCCTCCTCCTCCCAGATGCCCACCTTCGGTACATGGGAATACGAGATGCTCACCCAGTGCTACGACCAGATCGACTATGTGAGCCTGCACCGCTACTACGGCAACCCCACCAACGACACCCCCGGCTTCCTCGCCCGCAGCATGGATCTGGACGATTTTATCAAGACCGTCGTTTCCATCTGCGATGCGGTGGCGGGCACCAAGCACGCCAAGAAAAAGATCAACCTGTCCTTTGACGAGTGGAACGTCTGGTACCACTCCAACCAGCAGGATCAGGAAGTCTGGAAGCAGGGCAAATGGAACCGCGCCCTGCCCCTTTTGGAGGATGTCTACAACTTTGAGGACGCTCTGCTGGTGGGCGCCATGCTGATCACCTTCCTGCGCAATGCCGACCGTGTAAAGGTGGCATGCCTCGCCCAGCTGGTCAACGTGATCGCCCCCATCATGACCCGCAACGGCGGCGGCGTATGGGCGCAGACCATCTACTGGCCCCTGATGCACGCCTCCAAGTATGGCCGCGGCACCGCTTTGCGCCCCGTGATCGACAGCCCCACCTACGATTGCTCCGACTATGAAAAGGTGCCGCTGGTGGACGGCACCGCCACCCTTGGCGACGACGGCTCTGTGACCATCTTCGCCGTGAACAGGGATATGAGCGAAGACATCCTGTTCAACGCCGACCTGCGCGGCTTCGGCGGGCTGAAGATCGCCGAACACATCGTGCTGCACCACGACGACGTAAAGGCCGTGAACACCGAAACCGACCCTGACAACGTTGCCCCCGCTGCGGGCAAGGGCGGCACCATCGACGGCGGCAAGCTGGAAGTGCAGCTGCCCAGCCTGAGCTGGAACGTGATCCGTCTGGTAAAGGCATAACGCATTTGCATACAGAAGCCCCGGGCTGCAAAAGCAGTCCGGGGCTTTCTGTGTTATGGGGGTGATGCCAAAGGGCGCTGCCCTTTGGAAACCCGGCAGGAGGCGCGTGCCTCCTGCACCTCCGGGCTGCGCCTGCTTTGCAGGCGCAGAGGGATGGTTTTGCTTTTGGGGAATATAAACGGTTATGCCCGGACTGCAAAAAGCTGCGACGAAGGATCCCTTACGCGCTCAGCTCTCCTTCGCCGTCCCGGATCATCTGCAGGATCTCCACCTCCTCGCCGGTATAGGCATCCACATAGACCCGGTACTCGTTGTCTTCATATTCGCCGGGGATCTCGTAGCACAGCCGTTCCTCTCCCAGATGGGGGATCAGGCACAGGCGGGCATCGGTTGCCCCCAGCAGGGGCGACACCTTCCGGAGCACCTGCATTTTGCTCTGGATGGGGGTCAGCTTCTCCCGGGCGGTATGGTTCATCAGATAATTGTTGGCCTCCAGCCCCACCACCTCGCCGGTATCCATGCGCAGCTGCAGCTTGACCAGATCCGGGTAGAGCAGCACCCCGTCCTGCACAGCCACATAATTGATCACACACAGCCCGTCATATACCCGGATGTGGTTGGACTCCATTTCGCCATAACCCCGGCTTTGCAGGAAATCAAGCCCCAGGGCGGCGCAGTCCTCCGGGGTAAGAGCGGGAGCAAAGGAGGCATGCTCCGGCATGAGCCACAGCATTTTGCCCCCCTGACGGGTCACCTCGGCATTGAGTACGGAGCCGTCCTGCAGCCGCAGGGTGACCCCATACCCCGCCAGCACGCCCCCGGTCTCCCCTGCCGCGGTTGCCTGTGCCACCCGGTCTGCCCCGACGAAATCCCGGGCGACGGAGACCGCCTCCTCCGGGGTGATCTCTCCTTCCCCCAGCGCCTTGGGCTGCCCGTAATGGCTGGCATCGGAGAAAGCGCCGTCGTACACCATGGTGGGATAATCCATGCCGTGATCCCGATCCCCCACCGCTTCCAGCGGACGGTCGGAAAGCTGCGCCGGGGCGTAGAACACATTCCCCTGCCCCGCCAGCTTCAGACCGCTCTCCAGCATACTCTGCCGCGCCGCTGCCAGCTGCCCGCTGAGAAGGGCGCACCTGTCCCGCAGAGCGATCAGCTCAGCGAGGGTCTCCTGAGAAAGCGGCTGACCGGAAGCCACCAGCAGCGCCTGATGCAAAGCATAGTCGGACAGCTGATTGCAGAATTTGATGGTATCCGCCATGGCGGCATGGCTCAGCGGCAGCGCGGAAAGCCCGCTGACCACGCCATCCGCCTGACGGCTGACCCCGGTGAGAAGCTCTACCTGCAGGCGGGCATCCATGGCAAGAGGCGATTTGCCCAGCTTGATACCCAACGCCTGCAGATGCTCCTGCGATTCGGAAAGCCGCTGGGTATAGCTGTTTTCCAGCTGCTGCCGGACACGGTCGGCTGCATTGCTCCGTTCTGCGGCAAACACCAGCGAACCGGTCAGACAAAGGCACAGCACTGCCGTAAGGATCCAACTGACTTTTTTACCCATGCTGCCTCCTTAAACCGCAAAATTATGCTTGCCGATGCTCAGCTGCACCGTCCGGGTCCAGATCCACTCGTTGGTGGAGGTGACCGGGTTGTAGTAATACAGGCACCCGCCGCTGGGATCCCAGCCGCCCAGCGCATCCTTGGCGGCGCGGATACTGTCCGCATCCGGGGTCAGGTTGTACTGCCCGTCGCTGACGGCATCGAACGCCCCTGCCTGAAAGATGACCCCGCTGATGGTGTTGGGAAACAACGGGCTTTTGACCCGGTTCAGCACCACCGCCGCCACCGCCACCTTGCCCACATAGGGCTCGCCCCTGGCCTCGCCGTGCACCAGCCGCGCCAGCATATAGGTCTCGCTTTCGTTATACGCGGCTGCCGATATACTGCCCTCCAGCGTAATGCCCAGCGCGGCGGCGGTCTTTTTGCCTACGATGCCGTCCACCCGCAGACCGTTCTTTTTCTGGAACAGAACCACCGCATCGTAGGTCTTTTTACCGAACACCCCATCGGCTGCGGCAGTCATGTAACCGTACTGCCGCAGCTTCTCCTGTATTTGGGTCACCTGCGTGCCCCGGCTGCCCCAGCCGTATTCCGAGGCATCCGCCTCCACCAACAGAAAGAACAGCGCGAAGGTGACCAGCGCCGCCAGCAGCTGCAGCCAGAACAGACCGTCCTTCAGCTTGCCCAGAACATAGCTCCGCATCAAAAAAACCTCCTGACAAGGAAAGAATTCCTCGTCAGGAAGGTTTGCCCGTTATGGGGTAATCTATACAGTCTTTATTTGATCCCGTGATACCGCTGTACCCACTTTTCGGCTTCCAGCTTGCCCTCCGGTGTGCCTTTTGCCTTGGCAATCTGGTACAGCCGTGCATAGGTGAATTGCAGGTCGCCCTTTGTCTGGGCGCAGGGGGTGAGGCGATGGTTCTCCTCGTCCAGCGGCAGCTTCTGCAGGTACAGGTCTTTGGCGGCCTCCAGCGCATCGGGCGTACCGCTCTCCCGCAGCAGATCGGCGATCCGGCTCAGGGTAATGCCCAGATCCCGGCGGCTGTCATAGCCCGGGGTCTCCCGGCAGGTAAGGGTATCCAGCTCCAGCTCCTTGCGGTACCACTCCGCTGCCTCCTGCACAGCTTCGGGCGTGCCCTTGGCGCGGCACAATTCGCCCATGTCGAAATAGCACAGGCTCAGAGAGCGGCGGGTGTGGCTGTTGGGATCCTCCCGGTAGCAATCCTCGCAGATCGCCAGACGTTTGCGCTGCCACTCCAGAGCCTCTTCCAGACCCTCTGCCGTGCCCTGTTTCTCTGCAATATCGCTCAGACGGGCGTAGATAACTGCCAGCGTGCGCCGGTTTGCAATGCTGGGGGATGCCAGAACCGTTTCTTCGTAGAGCGCCATGGCCTCGTGATATTTTTCCACAGCCTGCGCCAGCAGGGCGGGGTCATCGTCTGCCTGATGCTGCAAAGCAAGCCCCAGGTTTTCCAGCGCGATCCCCAGCGAGCGGCGGTTGGCCGGGCCCGGGTTCTCCTGCAGGTTCTCCCGCTGAAGGTCTGCGCCCTTTTGGTACCATTGCGCAGCCTCGACATACAGCTCCCGCCGGGAGGCCACATCGCCAAGGCATTCGTAGACCACTGCCAGATCCCGCCGGGGCTTGGCTGCCCGGTTTTCGCGGTAGGCTTCCTCATCCAGTGCAAGGCAGCGGCGGTACCAGCCGTCGGCCTCCGCCAGCGCCTCGTCGGTGCGGCGTTCCATAGCCAGATCGCCCAGCGTGCAGCAGGTAACGCTCAGATTGCGGCGGCTCTTGCCGCAGGGGTTTTCCAGATAGTTCTGCTCATCCAGCGCCAGGCTCTTGCGGAACCATTTTTCCGCCTCGGCAAAGCCTGCATCGCCGCCTTTTTCCTTGGCCATCCTGCCGAAGCGGTCGTAGGTGATGCTCAGCGCCTGCCGGGTATCGTAGCAGGGCATCTCCCGATAGTTTTCCTCGTCCAGCGCAAGGCTTCTCCGGTACCATTCCTCCGCTTTTGCCCGCTCCTGAAGGGTGGGGGCATCCTTGGCAAGGCTGCCCAGATCGTCGCAGGCGATGCTGAGGGCGCACCGGCTGTCGTAGCAGGGGGTTTCCCGGTAGTTCTCCTCATCCAGCGCCAGCCTGCGCAGATAGTAGGCTTCTGCCTCCGCCCGGCCCTCGGGGGTGTCCTTGAGCAGCGCCAGATCGGCCAGCTGGTTGCAGGATATGCTCAGCGCCCGCTTGCTTTCGTAGCCCGGATAGAGACGGCAGCTTTCCTCGTCCGTGGCAAGCCTTTTGCGGTACCATTCCTCCGCTTCTGCCAGCGCATCCGGGGTGCCCTTGGCCCTGGCCGTATCGCCCATGCGCCCATAGGTGATGCCCAGCGCGCGGCGGGCCTCGTAGCCCGGATTTTCCCGCAGGTTTTCTTCGTCCATCTGAAGCAGCTTGCTGTACCACTGCTCCGCCTCTGCCCAACCCTGCACGGTATCGGTATCTCTGGCCATGTTGCCCAGCCGCTCGTAGATGAGCCCCAGCTGGAAGCGGGTATCGTAGCAGGGCTTTGCTGCCAGCTCCTGCAAGCAGCTTTCCCGCGCCTGATGGTACAGTTCCACCGCCTGCCGGCGCGCATCGGGGGTGGGGTTCATGCGCAGCACATCGGCCTGCAGGGCGCAGGCTTTGGCGGTGAAGCCCTGTTTCCGGTAATGGTCGGCAACCGCCGTAAGCACCTGTACGGCGCGGTTGTTCTTCAGCCGGGTGATCACCAGCCGCTCGTCTGTGCCGGAGGTCTCTTCGCAGAAGAACGCCTCCAGCGCGGCTTTTTCGCCGGAGCACAGGGCAGCAGCCAGCCGGGTAACGGTCTTGGGCAGATCCTGCTGCTTCATTTGCTCCAGATACTGCTGCACGCTCTCCCGGTCTTTGGACATATGCATCAGAAGATGGGTAAAGCCGTGCTTATCCATATAGGGATCCCGGGCAAACGCCGCTTCGCTGCGGAAATGCCTCATCAAATAAGTGGCAATGGCGCGGTTGCCCTGCCTGGCGCTTACGCTGTACTGCCCGTTTTCGCCCGAGAGCAGATAATCCCGGAAGCCCTTGGAAAAGAAGGAAACAAGCCGTTCCTCCCCCTCGCCGTGGGTGCGCCTGACCAGCGAACCGAACACCTTCAGTTCCGAGCTTACATCGTAATCGTCAAAGCCGGTCACCTCTGCCAGCAGCGATGCGGGAATGGGCTCGTATGCCGCGCTGAGCACGGATAGCAGCTTATGCTGCTCCCGGGTCAGCTCCTCATCCTGCCCGTGCTTTTCCATTCTCCTGTCCAGATATTGGGTGTAGCGATCCTGCAGACCACGGGGCAAAGCAGTATCGCCGGTTAACCGGAGTCCTTCCTCCGCAGCCTCCCGGAAGAGCAAAGTCAGGTATTCGAAGTTGCCGTCGCAGGCATCGAAGATCTTCTGCTGCAAGCCTTCGCTCCAGCAACCCAGCTCCTCCAGATTCTTGCGGATGAAGGCGCAGAGATCCTCCCGCCCGTTTTCCTTGCCCAGCAGCACGCTCTGTCCGGCAGCGGATGCATGCACCGTACGCAGCTTGCTGATGATGGTTTCGTCCGGTCTGCCGGTAACAAGAATGGAGATGTTGGGGTTGATCACCCGGGCGTACTGCCGCAGCACCTTGATGAGGGGATTGAGACCCGTGGTCTCCTCCAGCTCGTCCAGCCCATCGATGATGAGCAGATATTTCTCGGTTTCGTTCTTCAGCGGTTCCACGAAGAGGAATTCAAACAGCCCGTCGTAATCCATTTCCTCCATACGGTCAAAATTCCGGTTGCGCAGATAATCGCTGTACGCTGCATTGGTACAGGTGAGGGTGTATGCCAGATTTTTGAAGGTATCCTTCACATTGCGGGTCTTGGGGCGGTCGAACACGCATACGTGTACCGAGCGCACCAGCTCCTTATCCTCTGCCAGATGGCGCACAAACGCCGTTTTGCCCGTACCGGCTTCGCCAAGGATCACAAACAGGCGGCAGGGGATGGTATCATCCATCGCCCAACGCTTGCACTGCTCCCGCAGCCATTCCCGCCCCATAAAATCGTCCCGCTCGGGCATGGCGATAAACTCATCGTACTGCATGGCGCCGCGGATCTTCAGGTAATGCTCAAACTTGGCGCTGGGGCTGAGCAGGCTCGCCGGATTGCGGAAAGCCGCATAGAGCGATTCCAGACGGCTTTCGAACACCTTGCGGTTGATGCCGCCGCTTTGCTCCGCCGCATCCATATCGATATAGCTGCCTGCATTGCCCAGACGGATCTCCACCCCGTCCAGCCGCAGCTGAATAAAGCGGGAGCCTTTCAGGTTGTAGGCATACTGCCGCTCGTCGCAGCAGTAGCGGCTGCGCAGGGTGGCAGCGGTAACAAAAGCGATCACAAAATCGCTTTCCCGGATGGCATCGTAGATGATGTTGGTAAAATCCTCCCCGGCAGGAATGCCGCTTGAGCCCTCGTAGCGGTCGTCCTTCCAAGGTTCGTGCCCGTCCCGCAGAAGCGCATCATAGAGCGCATCCACCAGAGCGGTATGATCGTTGTGCCCATAGCTGATAAATATCTTCATATAAACAGAACTCCTGTTTTTTGTTTTATCTTAGCACGGGGGCAAAAGAATGTCAATGAAGCGAAAAAGCCCGCACAGTGCCATATGCGCTGTGCGGGTATTGTTGTATGTACTTTTTTTGGGGGGGCGCAGCCTTACTCCGGCTGCACCGCTTCCGGGGGCCTGCGGGTCTTGACAACCACATTGAGGGTGGAAAATACCACCAGCAGGCACACCGTAACGAGGATGGCGCTCATGCCGCCGGTAAAGCCGAATTTTTCTGCCGTTGCACCCACGATGGCAGGCATGGCGATGGCACCTGCGGAGCCGATGGCCAGCAGCGCACCCGTTGCCATGGGATAGGTGTTGGTAAAGATGGCAGCATCGGAATAGATCATAGGGCAGATACCTGCCATACAGAAGCCCAGACCCGCCACCGCCAGACTGACGGTGGGCACGGTGCTGCCGCTGAGCATCAGCACAAAGAACACCGCCACACCGATGCTGGCTACCATCATGATCTTTTTCTGGCTCACTTTGGCAGAGAGCCAGGCGCAGAACAGTCTGCCCGCCAGCATGACCACCCACAGCAGGGTCGCCATGGTCTGGCTGTAGGTGCGCACGGCGGCGGACACCTCCTGCCCACTGGCAGCAAAGCTGTGCAGCAGGCTTTCCTTGTTCTGGATATAGGTAACCAGCCAGCCGTTGATGGCGTACTCGGAGCAGAGGTAGCAGAACATCATCATCGCAAGGATGAGGAAAGAGGGGTTTTTGAGAAACACAAGGGTGCTGTTGGCCTTGTCCCTGCGGTCGGGTCGGTCGTTTTCCAGCCGCATACGGCTGAAGTTGCAGCTGCTGAGCACGCCGCAGAGGATCACGAACCCAAGCCCCAGCCGCCAGCCCAGCAGATTGCGCAGCCCAAGGAAGGCAAGAGGTGCAATGATCGCGCCGATGGCGAAGGAGCCGTGGAGCATATTGCTGGCTGCCGGGTTACCGCCGGAGAGCCTGTTGACCATGCGGTTATCGAAATTGGTCACGCTGCCACGTCCAAGGCCCGTCATGGCAAAGGCCAGCAGCAGCCACACCGGATTGCCCCAGAGGGTCATCATCAGAAAGCCGAGGAAGGCCAGCGCACTCATGAGCATGATGGACTTACGCTCGCCCAGATACAGCGGAATGAGCGCACTGAGGAAGCCTGCGATCAGATTGCCGGCGGAATGAGCCGACAGGAACAGACCGCTGACAGTATCGCTGAGGTTGTAAGCAACCTTCAGATCGGGCATTACAGAACCGAGGGACAGGCTGAGGGCGCCGTTGGAGAAAAAGGCAAAGAAACAGGTATACAGCAGGCGGCGCTGCTTCTGATCCAGCTTTTGGATAAACGAAAACATGGAAACGGTCTCCTTTGGCAGAAAATGCGGGGGATGCCGCCCGGCGGTCAGCCCTGTCTGCGCTTGAGCCAGACCATGAGCACGGCGATCTCGGCGGGGTTGACACCGGGGATGCGTCCGGCCTGGCTGAGGCTGCGGGGCTTGTGCGCCTTCAGCTTCTGGCGGGCTTCGATGCGCAGGCTCTCGATGGCATCGTAGTCGATATCCTCGGGCAGCAGCCAGTCCTCCATGGCGCGGGCGCGCTGCACCTGCGCCTGCTGTTTTTTCAGGTAGCCCTCGTATTTGATATGCAGCTCCGCCTGTAAAGCGGCGTCTGCAGGGCAGTCTGCCAGCTCGGGGCAGAGGGCGGCAAGGCTCTCCAGCGTAACATCCGGGCGGCGGAGCAGTTCTTCTGCGGTAAGGGTGGCGGTGGTTTCGGGCTGACCATGGGCAGCCAGCCATGCGCTGCGCTCGGGTGTGGCGGGCAGCTTGGCGGTATGCAGCTTTTGGAGCATCTGTTCGGTATGGGCGCGCTTCTTTTCAAGGATCGCCATACGCCGTTCGTCGGCAAGCCCGCGCTCGTGGCTGAGGGCGGTAAGCCGCAGGTCGGCATTATCCTGCCGCAGCAGCAGCCGGTATTCGGAACGGCTGGTCATCATCCGGTAGGGTTCATCGGTACCCTTGGTAACCAGATCGTCCACCATGACGCCGATGTAGCCCATATCCCGGGTAATGATGAGGGGCTCTTTCTCCAGAAGCCGGCAGGCGGCGTTGATGCCCGCCAGAATGCCCTGGGCGGCAGCCTCCTCGTAGCCGGAGGTACCGTTGACCTGCCCGGCAAAATACAACCCGGGGATCCGCTTGGAGGAAAGGGTCAGATCCAGCTCGGTGGCATCGATGCAGTCATACTCGATGGCATAGGCAAGGCGGGTCAGGATCGCCCGCTCCAGACCGGGCACGGTGCGGTACATCTGCCACTGCACGTTTTCCGGCAGAGAAGAAGACATGCCCTGCACATACCACTCCGGGCTGTCCAGCCCTTCCGGCTCCAGGAACAGCTGGTGGCGATCCTTGTCGGCAAAGCGGCGCACCTTATCCTCGATGCTGGGGCAGTAGCGCGCGCCCGTGCCTTTGATATCGCCCCGGAACATGGGGCTTAAGTGCATGTTCTCCTGTATGATGCGGTGGGTCTCGGGGTTGGTGTAGGTAAGGTAGCACATACAGCGGTTTTCCAGCGGGTAGCGCACGCCGATATCCGGCTGCTCTGCCACCGTAAGGAAGGAAAACGGCGTGATGGGATCGTCCCCGGGCTGGGGCTCCATCTTGTCGAAATCGATGCTGCGCACATCCACACGGGCGGGGGTGCCGGTCTTGAAGCGGCGCAGGGCAAAGCCCAATTCCTCCAGCGAGCCGGAGAGCCCTTCGGCGCGGCACAGCCCCTGAGGGCCGGTGTTGCGGCTGTAATCGCCAATGATGATGCGGCTTTTCAGATACACGCCGCCGCAGATGATCGCCGCCCGGCAGGAGAGGGTCTCGCCGGTCATGAGCCGGACGCCGGAAATGCGCCCGCCCTGCGTGAGCAGCTCGGTCACCTCGCCCTGACGGACGGTCAGGTTGGGGGTCTCGAAAAGGGTCTTGAGCATATCCTCGTGGTAGCGGCGCTTATCCGCCTGCGCCCGCAGGCTGTGGACAGCAGGTCCCTTGCCCCGGTTGAGCATACGGCTTTGCAGAAAGGTGCGGTCGATGGCGATGCCCATCTGTCCGCCCAGCGCATCCACCTCGCGCACCAGATGCCCCTTGCCCGTGCCGCCGATGGCGGGGTTGCAGGGCATCAGCGCAACGGAGCCGATATCCAGCGTCATCAGCAGGGTGGAAATGCCCATGCGGGCAGCAGCCAGCGCGGCTTCGCAGCCCGCATGGCCCGCGCCGATCACGATCAGATCCTGCATGCGTGTTCACCTCTTGTTTCATGTAAAAGGGGGAGGGGGACGGTGGGGCTCTGCCCCACACCCCGGCAGGGGGATGATCCCCCTGCACCCCGCTCATTGCGCCATTTCATGGCGCAACGGGCGAGGTGGGAATGGCTTGGGTTTGTAACCTTTATTGGCTTGGGGGTGGATTTTTCAACCGTTTCAGCTGTTTTTCCGGGCCATCTCGAACAGCTTCCGGAACTGTTCTTTGCCCCATACCACAGGCACGGGATAAACCGGATTGGCTTCAGCCTGTGCCCACTGGCACATCTGAGGGATGTCCTCGTCGCGGATCATGGAAAAGCCAGCAGGCAGGCCCATGTGGGCATTCATGGCTTCGATCCATTGGATAAATGTTTCTGCCTTTTCAGCGTCTGTGCCACGAAAGCCGCATTCCTGCGCCAGCTCTGCCAGACGGCGGTGCACTTTGCTGCCGTACATCCGAAGCACCATGGGCAGCAGCGTTGCCATGGCCTGTCCATGGGCCACGCCGTACAGCGCGCTGAGGGTATGGCCAGCTGCGTGCACATTGCCCACACAGCCCCGGGTAAAGGCCCGGCCTGCGCAAAACGCTGCCCGCTGCATCTGCTGGCGGGCTTCCCGGTCGCTGCCATTGGCATAAGCCCGGGGCAAGTATTCGTGGATCAGCCGGACAGCCTCCTTGGCCATACGATTTTCCAGCTTGGTGCAATAAGTATGGTTGGTGTAGGCTTCCACCGCATGGCACAGGGCATCCATGCCCGTGGCGGCGGTGACGGCAGGCGGCAGGCCTATGGTCAATGCCGGATCCAGCACCGCCACATGGGGGATCAGGCTGGGGTCGTTGATGGAGGCCTTATGATGGGTCGCGCTGTCGGTAATCACAGCCGCCAGCGTGGTTTCCGATCCGGTACCGGCGGTGGTGGGCACTGCGAAAAACGGCGGCAGGCGATGCAGCACCCCAAAGAGCCCCTGCATCTTGGCGATGGTTCGCTTGGGACGCACCACTCTGGCACCGATAGCCTTGGCGCAGTCCATGGGCGAGCCGCCCCCAAAGGCGATGATGCCGTCGCAGCCTGCGTCCCGGTACAGTTGCAGGCCGTCTTCCACGTCCTCATCGGTGGGGTTGGGCTGCACGCCATCGTACACCGTCACCGAAAGGCCCGCTGCCCGCAGGCTTTCCACCATGCCATCCGGCAGACCCAGCTGGCTCAGGCCGCTGTCGGTCACCACCAGCGGATGAGTCGCGCCCCGATCCAGCAGCGGCTGGGCCAGCGTCTGCACGCAGCCTTCGCCGGTGATCAGCTCCGGCGTGCGCACCGGGATCAGGTAATAGCCCAGCTTCATGCCCAGCTGAAAAATGCGGCACAACAAGGTCTTCACGCTTCCTTGGCCTCCCGGAGGATCACCCGGCAGTCGGTGGGCCGCACCGGGTTCTCAATGATGATTTCGCCCACTTCGTCCACCACGATGGTGCCCGCCATGGGGTTCTTGACGGAAATGATGCGCCCGTGCAGATCGGCTTCCACCTCGGAGCATTCAAAGGCCAGATCCGCGTCCTCCATGGTGCAGTTGATCAGCTTCAGGTTTTTGCAGTAGCAGAAGGGCTGGGTGCCGATGATGCGGCAGTTTTCCAGCGTAAGGTTCTCGCTGTACCAGGCAAGGTATTCGCCCTTGACCACGCTGTTGCGCACCACCACATTGCGGCAGTGCCAGAAAGCATCCTTGGTGTCCAGGGTGCTGTCTTCGATGACCATGTTTTCGACATACTGGAAGGAATACTTGCCCTTGAAGCGCAGGTGATCGATATGCAGGTTCCGGCTGCCCATGAACACATACTCGCTTTCCAGCTCGCCGCCGTGAACAGTTACATCGGTGCAGTTCCAGCCGAACTCGGTGGAGCGGATGCGGCAGTTTTCCAGACGGATGCGGCAGCATTCCCGCAGCGCCTTTACGCCCCCCAGCTCGCAATCCCGGATGATGCCGTCATCGGCATACCACAGAGCGGCGCGGGCGGTTTCGGTGCTGATGCAGCGATCCATGGTAAAATGGCTGGTGTGCCACAGGGGGTAGCGCAACAGGAAGCGGCATCCCTCCACATCCACGCCCCGGCATTCCTTGAGGGCGGATTCGCCGTCGGCTTCGCCGGCAAAGGTGCAGTCCTTTACCAGCGCATCTGTGATGTGGTACAGCGCGCGTTCCTGATCCATGATCCGGTTTGCGATCAATTGCTTCATAATGCTTTCTCCATGCCGAAGGCGCGTGGAAATGCCTTTCGGTTCTGTATCTTTTTTCGTTTTTGCTGCCGTATGGGGACAGACAGCCAGTATCAATGATACTGATTTTCTGCGAGAATAGCAAGAGCGAATCCCGTTTTGCATACATTACGCTTGTTTTTTGGCATTCGCCGGATACGCCCGTTCAAAATCCGGAAACAAACTTCCCATTTTGTACAATACGTGGTATACTGTGTGTAGCGTTTCTTTGAAACAATACAGCACAAAACAAGGAGGCATTCGATCATGACTGAAAAAAGCACCCCCAAGAAGGGTTTCTCCCTCGCCGCACTGCTGAGTATCCTGCTCATTCTCGCACTCGCGCTGGCCATTGTTGGTTTTGTGGGCAAAAACAATGTGCTCACTGCCCTGAACAACGCGAATGCCCAGCTTGACACCCTGATCGCCGAAAATGCCGAACTGAGCGACAGCGTAGGCACCCTGACCACCGAAAAAGAGGACCTGACTGCTACCGTGGAAATGCTGACCACCGACAACACCACCCTGACCACCGAAAAAGACGAGCTGACCGCCAGCGTTGAGACCCTGACCACCGAAAAAGCCACGCTGGAAACCGATCTGGCTGCTGCCAACACTTCTCTGGAGCAGATGACCGGTCTGGAGACCACCGTAGCCGAGCAGGCTACCAGCCTGACCGAGCTGACTGCCACTGTGGAGACCCTGACCACCGAAAAGGCCGATCTGACTGCCAGCGTCGAGACCCTGACCACCGAAAAGGCCGATCTGGCTGCCAGCGTGGAGACCCTGACCACCGAGAAAGAAACGCTGGCTGCCGATCTGGCGACCCTGACCACCGAAAAGGACGAGCTGGCGCTGACGGTGGAGTCCCTGACCACCGCCAATGAGACCCTCACCGCCAACGTGACCGAGCTGACCACCCAGCTGGAGGATGCCGTTGCCCAGAAGGATGAGCTGATCAAGCTGATCGAGGATTACAACGCCACGCTGACCGAGGATCAGGTAAAGATCGAGCTGCCGGTCTTTGAAGAAAAGGAGCCCGCAGCCGTCTGATCCTTCGGATACCGCAGGTTTATGACCAAATAACAGCGATGCGCCGCCTGCATAACGCAGGCGGCGCATTTTATGGTTGACGGCAGACCGCCGGTGTGGTATAGTATCTTTGCTCCCGCAAGGGAGCGAAAAAAAGACGTTTTCTTTGTAATGATGCTTTCCCAAGGGGAAAGTGCGCCCATTGCAAAGAAAGCGTCTTTTGACGTTTTCCGCTTTGGCAGCATGCAACACTTCCACCGCATACTGTAAAAGGAGGAAAACAACATGAACTACCGTGATCCCGTTTCCAACCGCGCCATCGGCGCATTCGACAAGGAACTGAAGAAGGCCGCCCGGGACGGGCAGCGGCTCGGGATGCTGCGGCGCAGCGGGCTGCTGACCCGCCGGGAGGAGGAGCGGGTGCGCGCCCGCTACAAGGGGCTGTGCCTGCGCCGGCTGGAGGCAGCCATGAACGGGCTGCTGCCCGACGGGGAGGAGTGGGCGTAATCCCTGAAGCAAAGTCCCCTGCGGCATACCTGCCGCAGGGGGCTTTGCTGTGCTGCGCCGATGCCTGCCATCAGCAGAAAGGCTGCCGCAGCTGCTCTTCTGCCGAAAGGATGCCTTCCAGCATCTGCTTATTGGTCTGCGCCAGGACTGCATAGGTATCCGAGCCGGTAAAGGCGGCGATACAGATCAGCTGGATGGCGATGACCATATCCGGCAGGGCACGCTGCTCCTTTTCGCTGAGGGGCGAGTGAGCATGATAGCCCCGCCAGACCGCCTTTGCCAGCGCGGCGAAACGGCTGCCCGCGTCCTGCCCTGCCTGTGCAAAGGAAACCGACAGGATGCCCGTGGCGGCATAGGCAAGGTCGAAGATCCGGGGCGCGATACGGCTCAATTCAAAATCCAGAAAGCCGGTCACCCTGCCCTGCGCCATCAGTACATTATCCGGGTTGGGATCCCGGTGGATGATCTGCACCGGCAGATCGGCAAAGACTTCCTGTGCATGGGAAAGCCACTTTTCCAGCCAGTCCTGATCCACCGCCGCGTTTTGACGGAGCAGCGGCGCAGCCCAGTACTGCAGGGTATCCATGATCTTCTCTTCGCTGCACAGCAGGGGATCGCACTCCCGCAGGGCAGCATGCAGCCGCGCCAGCCCTTCGCCAAGCGCTGCGCCGCCCTCCGGCTGCGCCAGAAGCTGCGCCGCGTTGACCGGCTTGCCCTCCAGCCGCTCCATCAGCAGGCAGTCCCACTCCCCCACCCGGGCAAAGTCTGCGCCGGTATGGATGGGCAGCACCGCTGCCGCCAGCCCGTGGGCATGGAGGGTGCGCTGCAGCTTTGCCTGCCCCTGCACGCTGCCCGGGCTGCGGCTGCATTTGAGCACAAAGCGGTTATCCACCAAAAATGCGTTTTCACTCAGGCGGCCCGTGTTGGGGTAACACACTGCCTCAACGGAGGCATCCTGCAGCCCCCAGCAGGCAAGCGCCTGTTTGACCAGTTCCAGTTCCATCATTTCTCCTCTTTCCTTCAGGTTCACTCTTGCGGGGGCGGCTGCCCGATGGGTGCGCAGGTGGGCTGTGGGCGATGCGCCGAACATACGCCGGAACGCCTTGTAAAACCCGGCGTAGGAATCGAAGCCGAACATGAGCGCAGCCTCGGTCTTCTCCCGCCCCAGCCACATATGGTACAGCCCGTGGATGAGCCGTCTGCCGGTGATGTAGCGCATCAGGCTGACGCCCATGGCGGCCTTGAACACCCGGCAAAAGTGATAGTGGGAAAAGCCCGCTGCCCGGCTCAGATCCTCCGGGACGATGGGGTTTTTCAGGTTTTCCTCGATCCTGTCCAGCGTTTGCTGGAGGATTTCCTCGATCTCGGGCGACATGGACTTTCCCCCTTTCGTTGACCAGGTGATATTTCCTGCAGGCAATATGGATGATAGCACAGAATGGGCAGGGCTGCATTTCCCTGCTTGCTGTGTTGGGGAGATGAAAAAGCGCGCCTGTCCCCGCCGGGAGCGGAGAACAGGCGCGCATTGAGGCAGCATGCCGGATCATTTGGTATAAACGTCTGTGGTCTCGCCATCGTAAACCACACAGAGGATCTGTGTACCCGGGGCGGTCTGCGCAGTGCAGCCCACGGTATATTCCGTGCCACTGTTCACCTGATGCAGCGCCGCAACGCCGCCCGCAGGGATCTGGGCAGTGCGCTCCTGCTGACCTTCTGCCTTCAGATACACGACCATATCAAAATCGTTCCGGTTCTGAAAGGAAAGCGTTCCCTTTTCGGACACGATCTTCTGATCGCTGTACACAACAGCTTCGGCAGCCTTTACGCTGCAATCCCATTGCTTTGCATCTCCGGCAGGAGCGGAGCAGGAAACCAGCAGCAACGCCATAATGCATGCCAGCAACAGAAAAAAGCATTTTTTCATGGCGTGATCGCCTCCTGTGAAGATCTGCGTTCCTTTTTGTTCATTTTATCACACCCAATTGAATGTCGCAATATATATCTGTCGAAAAGGGGAGCCGCAGGGCAATCTCCCTGCGGCTCCCGAAATGATGTTTTTACTTCAGCCACAGCCATGCCGCCAGCGCAAGCAGGGCAAAGCCGATACCGAACAGGATACGGTAGACGATCACGAATGCCTTGCCGCCGCCCAGCGAGGAACAGCCGGGATCGGCAGAGTCGTAATACACAGTCACATCCTTGCCGATGGCCTTCTGCGCCAGGTTGCGGCTGTACTGCACCTTATCGGCACGGGTATAGGTTGCGCCGCCCACGGTATAGGTGTACACCTTATGATAGTAGCGGCTGTAGCCGGACAGCCCGGTGGCGCGCACCCGCACCTGCACAAAGCGGCTGCGGGAATCCTCCGGCTGCCCCTGATCCAGATTGAACTGTACATCGTCCCGGGTCATGTCCACGACCTGACCCACGGTTTCCCGATCCATGCCGCCGCTCTTCATAAAGCGGGTGATGAGCCAGAAAACAAAACCGACAAAAGCTACCGTGCCGCCGAAGATGGTGGCGACCAAAGCACCTGCATTCATAGGTTTCTCTCTCCTTTTGTTTGATCTGCGTGGGCAGGGGATCACACCTCGGCGATGACCCGGCAGGGCAGCCCCGTTACGCCCGTGAAGTTGACCGGATAGGTATGGGCGGTAAAACGCCCGCCTTTTTCCACCAGTACATCCAGATCGCACAGATTCTCGATGACGAAACAGCCCCGCTCCGCGCAGTACTGATCCTTGGGGGTATGCTCCCTGCCCCGGCGTACGCCGCCGCAATCCACTGCGATGATGGCGGTCTGCTTTGCCAGCAGGCAGTCGATCAGCCCATCGGAAAGCTGGGGATGCTGCCCGAAGTATACGCTGCTGCCGTAGCCCACCTCCCGCAGCCAGCCGGTATGGAACGCCACGAACATACCGCTTTCCACCCGGGACAGATCCACATCCCCTTCGGTGATGTCCCGTCCCCGGACAGAGGACACATCGAACACGATGCCCTCCCGGCGGGTGTATTCCAGCGGGAATTCCTGATCCATCACATCGAAATGGGTGCCCAGATGCCCTACCAGCGAACGATCCTGATTGCTCTGCGCCTCTTTGGAAAGGGCAGGCGTTACCTTGAGGGTGATATCCACCAGCATGCCGGAGCCTCCTTCCGGATAAACAAATAAAGAAACCACCCTGATCGATCAGGGTGGTTTGTGGTAGCGGCGATCGGATTTGAACCAATGACCTGTCGGGTATGAACCGAATGCTCTAGCCAGCTGAGCTACGCCGCCATGTGTTGGTTGCGGGGGAGGGACTTGAACCCTCGACCTCCGGGTTATGAGCCCGACGAGCTACCAAACTGCTCTACCCCGCGATGCTGTGTCGCTCATGCGACGTTGACTATCATATATCAATTTCGATGATTTGTCAACGGTATTTTTCAAGTTTTTTTCGAAAGGCGGAAAAACAGGCAAAAACGTTGGGGGCGTATGGTTATTCTGCCCCCAACGTACGGGCGACCGCTTCCACCAGCAGATCCACTTCCTCTTCGGTGTTGTAGATGCCCACCCCCGCACGGCAGGCGCCGCTGCGCAGGGTGCCCAGCCACTCGTGCACGGATGGGGCGCAGTGCAATCCCGCACGCAGGGCAAAGCCTTTTTCCGACAGGCGGTCCGCCAGCTCGCCGGGATCCGTGAAGGCAGGCACAAAGCTGACCACCCCCACCTTATCCGCCCCGGGATGCCCCAGCAGACGGATGCCCCGCAGCTGCCCAAGCCCCCTGCGCAGCCGTTCTGCCAGCTCCCGCTCGTAGGCTTCGATCTCTGCCCGGTGGCTGAGGGCAAACCTTGCCCCGGAAAGCAGCCCGGCGATGCCCGGCAGGTTCATGGTGCCGCTTTCGTACCGGTCGGGCAGCTGCTCCGGCTGGCGCATGCTCTCGCTTGCCGAGCCGGTACCGCCGGTGATCAGCGGTCTGGGCAGCATGCCCTGCCCCAGCACCAGTACCCCGGTGCCGTGGGGACCCAGCAAGCCCTTATGCCCCGGAATGGCAAGCATATCCGCGCCCAGCTCCCGAAGGGATACCGGCAGCACCCCCGCCGTCTGCGCCGCATCCACCAGCAGGGGGATGCCGTAGCCCTTCAGCACCCGGGCCAACCCGGCGACCGGCTGGATCACACCTGTTACATTGCTGGCATGGCACAGCACACACAGTGCAGTTCTGGGGGTGACCGCCTCCCGGATGGCTTCTTCGGTGATCAGCCCCAGGCTGTTGGGACGCAGCACCCGCACACGGATCTGCCCCGCCGCTTCCAGTTCCCGCAAGGGACGCATGACAGCATTGTGCTCTGCATGGCTGCAAAGTACTTCATCCCCCTGAAACAGCATGCCCCGGATCGCCAGATTCAGCGATTCGGTGCAGCCGGAGGTAAAGATGACCTGCTCCGGCGACGGCGCGCCGAAGGCCTCTGCCAGCAGCTCCCGGCAGCGTTGAATCACCCGCCCGCCGCACAGCGACAGGGAATGCCCCGCCCTGCCCGGGTTGCCGCCGATCTTGCTCAGCGTGCCTGCCATCGCCCGTACCACCATGGGCGGCTTGGGCCAGGAGGTGGCTGCGTTATCAAAATAGATCATGGGTCTTCCCTGCCTTTCACGTACCCTGCGCCTCTGCGTATACTGTATGTGAAAGAAAGGGGGATATGAACCCATGAGAGAAGTTTTCGGCATCGCATCCTTCCGCTCCCGCCAGCAGGTGCTGAAATTTGAGGGAGCTTTGCGCCGCGCCGGGATCCGCACGGCCATCATCACCACGCCCAGAGATGTTTCCATGGGCTGCGGACTGAGCATCCGCTTTGAGCCGGAGGACTACGACCGGGTGCTGGAGGTGTATCGGCTGCTGCGCCCCTCCAACCTGATCGGCTTCTACCGCATTACCCGGGAAGGCGGGCGGCACGTGAGCACCCAGGCGATGTGAGGGAGGGCAATTGGGGAGATGGGCCAAAGGGCTCTGCCCTTTGGAAACCCGCTCAAGGGGCAATGCCCCTTGAGAATCCCGGTTTTCCGCATGCTTTGCATGCGGAAGGGATGAAATCGATGAAAGGCTTGTATCGACAGGATGTAGACGGAATCGGTGGGAATTGCCTTATGCGCCGCCGGAAAAACTGTTCTTGGACAGGATGCGGAAAACCATCAATCATGGCAATAAAAAACGCCCCGTGCCTTCTCAGACACGGGACATATTCAAGCCAACAAAGATTATTCCTCCACGTTGGACTTGGTGGGCAGCGCGCGCTGCACGTTGCCACTGCGCAGGCAACGAGTGCACACGTTCATGCGCTGGGGACGGCCGTCCACCAGGACACGTACATTCTGCACGTTGGGAGCCCACACGCGATTGGTTTTGCGGTTGGAGTGGCTCACGTTGTGGCCGCTCATCGCGCCCTTCTCGCATACTTCACAAAACTTGCCCATCAATTACACCTCCTAACGGGAGTTTGCATGCATAACAGCCTGACTATTTTATCATGGGATACCCGTTTTGGCAAGAGTGAATCTTGAAAATTCCGTTACAAATTTCGAAAGACTGCCCTAAATGCTTTCCATGCAACAAAAAACGACTTTCACTTTTCTTTTGGGAAGACTGTTTGGCAAATCTGCAGCAGCGGGAACGGGAGCGTTTGTTCAGACAGTATTGAAGCTGCCGGAACCCTTGCGCTATAATGAACATGCCTCACCGGGCAACACCCCGAAAGGAGCTGATGCGCAATGAAGTACTTTTCTGCCGTCTGCCGCCGGAAGGGCGGGAGCCGCTCCCCTCTCCGGCAACCCATTCTGCATCATCTGCATAAGGAGAGAAACCAATGAAAATCGTACCCTTTGAAAAAGAGCACATCAGCCGGGCCGAAGCACTGTTTCTGGCTGCTTACCGGGAGGAACAGGCAGCCGTACCCGCCCTGCCGCCCATCCGGTCGGTTCCCGTGCTGCAAAGCTGCGCCGGAAACCGTCTGGGCGTAGCCGCCTTCGAAAACGACCGGATGGTGGGTTATCTGTGCTGCGTCGGTCCCTTTGAGCACGCCTTCCGCTCCACCGATGCACGGGGCGTATTCTCGCCCTTCGGCGCAAACGCCGCCGTCAGCGAAAACCATGCTGCCGTGTATGCTGCCATGTATCAGGTTGCCGCTGCCAAATGGGTGGAGCAGGGCGCAGTCTCCCACGCCATCTGTCTGCCTGCCCACGACCAGACTGCCCAGCAGCAGTTTTTCCAATACGGCTTCGGGCTGCGGTGCGCCGATGCCATCCGCACCATGGAGCCGATCCCCGGCAGAACGCCTGCGGGCTATACCCTGTGCGAGCTGCCCGGGGAGGAATGGATGGCGGTGTACCCGTTGGAGCTTGCCCTGAACAGGCATTACCGGCAAAGCCCCTTCTTTATGAACCGCACGCAGGATACCCCGGAGGCATTTCTGGCGGAATCCACAGCGCAGAACGCCCGGTACTTTGCCGCCATGCAGGGCGGTGATCTCTGCGCTTATCTGAAGATCACCTTCGAGGGCGAGACCTTTGTGGCGCAGGGTGAGGGCTACTGCCATGTGCACGGTGCCTACTGCCTGCCCGCCCACCGGGGCAACGGGCTGTACCGCTCCCTGCTCAGTTATGCCGCAACCCGGCTGCAGCAGGACGGCTGCACCCGTCTGGGGGTGGATTTCGAGAGCATCAACCCCAACGCATGGGGCTTCTGGCGCAAGGATTTTTCAGTCTATACCCACAGCCTTGTGCGCCGCATCGACGAAAGGATCCTGCAAGGGTGAGCCCGGCGGTATCACATACCCGGGAGCCCGGGTCGGAGCGACCCTCTCCGGTCATATTCCGAAACCGGCAGTAAACCTGTGTACCCTATTGAAAACCCGCCGGGCACCGGCTCCCGGCGGGTTCAGACTGTCAAAGAAGTCCCAGAGGTATGGTCGGGCCGCAGCCCTCCGATTGTCAATCCGAAACCAGCGGCGTGCATTGCGGCCCAAAGCCGACCTGTGGTCGGCTTTGGGCTTCGGCACTGCGGGAGCGCTATCGCGC
>JAFXBE010000065.1 GCA_017516765.1 Clostridia bacterium
GACGCACAAGCGAGCCTATGCGGCTTGCACACCACATCCTTTTTCTATCGGACTTGGGTGGATCAAAGAAGGAAATCTAACCTGGCACAATGGTGCTACAGGCTGTTTCCAATCCTTTGTCGGCTTCCGGGAAGACCGGTCAAGAGGTGTGGTACTGTTGGCAAACTGCCGTGAAAGAAATTCGGTTGCGATGGATACAATCGGAAAGTATATGCTCAAGGAGGATAAATGGATATGAAACATATCAACAAAGCTGACTATTTTGAGTGTTTTGCCTTTGGAAACAGCCCTCAGATGGCAGATGAACTGCTGGAACTGGTTCTGGCAGGTAAGAAAACCGCTACGGTCTCTGTCATTCTGGAAGATGAACCTCATCCGCAGATCGGGGATGTTTCTCTGGTGCTAAACGGCAAAGGTGAACCTGCCTGTACCATACGGACGATATATCTGGAAACGGTACGCTTCTGCGACCTGACATGGGAGATGGTCAGGCAGGAGGGGGAAGACGAAACCTTTGAACAGTGGAAAACCGGCAATTACGGCTATTGGATGCAGGATGCTGCCCAGCGTGGGTATATCTTTACGGAAGAAACCATGATTACTTTTGAGCAATTCGAAGTGGTTGAGATCTTTTCGGAGTGTTCCAAAGAAGAGAAATGACAGCGCACCTCGCGACAACTATCAGACAAAATCGACCTCAAAACAGAGTTTGTAGATGCTAAAGGGAAGTAAAAAGCCGAATGCTATCTTTTGAAAGCGTTCGACCGTTCTTCATTTCCTCACAGCCTCCGGGAAGGTGTCTTTCACCACCTTGGGAGCTGTTTTCATCTTGATGTTATAGCTCACGCAAGAGGCAGATCGGCCCAGCTCCCGCGCAACTCTGGCGTAGTTGTGATACTTGTTGTAAAGCTGATGCATCCGAATCAGCTCATCCGGTGTCACTCGCACAGCCATAGCTTATAGGAAGAATTGAAAATAAAAACGATTGTTTGGGAGACAAGCATTAGATTAAGGAGAATGACATGAGAGCAAAAAACGGTATGATTTATCAAAACAATTACGCAAGAACAGCGGCATTTTATGAAGCAACCTGTGCACCTGCTGTAGAAAATGATTTAACAAAGAAAGCAGCTAATGAGTTTCTTATTTCAATCTATCGAACAATTGGGGAACAATGCGACGATATCGGTCTAAAAGCTGTATCTGATGTTTTCTTTCAACCATGGGAGCAGCAAAAAGGACGAGAAGCAGATGTGAAAGTAATACGAACTCCCTTTATTAAGATAGAGGAATTAATGGAACAGCTATTCTTTTATTGTAGAAATGCAGTAATTACCGAGAAGGGTCTTTCAGTTTCAACGGAGATTTTTTCACCAAAGAAAATATTCATATCGGTATTGTCAGCAGCAGGTGCACCGGTTACCCAAAAGGGAAAAATCGAAATCAACTGCGGGAAAGATTGTGCAGAAGGTTTGAAAAAGCTATCCGAATTAGCAGTAACAACAAGAACCGATGGAACAGAAGATTTGATAAAGTCAGTTTTTTACTTTAGTAGATGTGCATTTGATCATGACGTAGACTGGCTCAGTCAATGTTTTGATGATATGATGGATGCAGATGGAAGGATTGTATTTTTATGTGCAAAGCTAAATGAGCTTGGATATCACAGAGAAGTAATGATTGACGGACGTTATATATCATTAAACTATGTAAAGGAATATGGCAAAAAAGCAGAACCGATAAAAAGGGCTTGGGCAGACAAATCACATCTTGGAATTGAAATCAGCTATGAAGATCTTTGCATTGTACCTGCCACATTACATATAAGATTACCTCGTTTTGCAGAGCTTTTGAGTAGATTCGATGAAATACCTGATGATGCAAAAAAATTGATATTCGAAAAATTAAAGAACTGTGATGGATGCAGATATTGCGTACGGACTGATAAAAGTGGCATGAGACCTCTGGCAGCAATAGCAGTCGAGGGTGTACGTAAATGTCCATATTTTCCTTCATTTTCTCTAAGATGGAATGAAGTTAGCGAGGAACTTCCAAAACAGCTTATGTCCTTACTTGAGGCGTATACAATATTTGGAGATAAGCAATAACCACGATCAGTGATTAAATCGAATGGCAATGCAAATACTGCAGAGTTAATGTGATGCTTGAGACTTGATTGATCATCAAACACACTTAAGCTGCCTTTTGGTATTCGTCCTGTACTAAAAGAACTCTTCGGTCAGTAAGAGGGATGGAAAGGAAGGAGTTATCCTTCGCATTACATCATGATGTGCTACGGCGAATAACTACAAATAAAACTGCAAACCCTTTCGGGCTTGCGGCTTTTATATCGCCATGTTAGAATGAAACTAAAAAATCCGAATTTTCAAGGAGGGAACTGTTTGAAGAGGATCCTGGAACAGTCAAAGACCCTGTATCAATTGGAATCATACACATGCAACATGGTAAGCGGGCACTATGGGGGACGCAATCTGATCTATATTTGCAACAACAAGGAAAACAAGTATGTTCTTCGTATATCCGTACTGAATGACAGAAAAGGGGAGGACTTCCGGGCAGAGACAGAGTTTGTGCATTACCTTGCGCAGAATGGTGCTCCGGTTGCTGATGTAATCCCATCCATTCATGGCAAATTTGTGGAATGCTTGGAAACAGAGGGGCGAAGGTATTATGTTTGCCTGTTTGCATATGCGAAAGGAATGCTGATTTCAGATAACGGGTATCGTTATCGTGAGGGTGCCCCACTTGCAGAATATTTCTATAATACCGGGAAAACACTGGGCAGAATCCATCAACTATCGAAACATTATTCTCCGGCGCATCGCCGGCCTGATTATTTTGACAAGTACAATATGGACTACATCAACCGCCTGATTCCGCAGGAATATAGCGAACTGAAAAGAGCCATAGCAGACCGGCTGGATCAATTCCGGGCATTGCCGACAGAACCGGACGTGTATGGTCTGATTCATTTCGATTTCAGCGACGGAAACTACCACATCGACATGGATACAGGTGACATCACTGTATTTGACTTCGACAACTGCATAAACTGCTGGTTTATGTTCGACCTGGCAAATCTCTGGACTCATGGCGAAGGTTGGTTCAGAAGCGAGGCAAATCCGACGAAGCGTATGGAATACATGCAGCTTTATTTTGACACGATTCTGCAGGGATATAAAACCGAAACGGATGCAGATGAATTCTTGTTGGAAAAATTACCATTGTTCATTGATATGGTGCTTATTGAAAACATCGTCGATGAATTTGAAGTTTGCGCCCGGGAGGGTGAAGATGTGGACGCAGAGGATATCGAAGATGCCGCAAGATGTCTGGTGAACCATATTCCCTACGCAGGCATCGGTAAATAATATCCGTTTGTTCAGCTTTGGACACAACAGTAGGTTCACTGCTTATTCTGCACCACGGGAGGGCACGGGAGGGCGCAATTATACGCACGGTATCCGTGCATTGCGTTTGTACCCCTACATAAGCAAAGGAGCATCCAAGTGCCGGATGCTCCTTTGTTCGTTGCCGGATAACTTGTTCCTTAACAACTCTCCCTCCAGTGCAGCAGAGCTTTTTGGGATTTACTTCTGTCCTTCCTGCTTGTCCCGGTAATGCATCCGCATGCGGATATCCTGCGGGTAGTTGCCGAAGGAACGCCCGAAGATGGTCAGGCCGCCCACGTTGCGGGCGTTTTCCGGCACATAGATGCGGAAGATGATGGCGTTATCGCCGTTGATCTTCAGATCCGCCAGCGTGGTATCGCTGATGCGCCCGCCATCCATATAGGTGCCGGCGGAGTTGATGGAAAGCAGCTTGAACAACCCGTGCTGGTTCCAGTTGCGGAACCACCACGGCGGATTGTAGATGCCCTGGATCCGCCCGAAGTCGCCGGGGCTGGTCCAGTAGCCCAGCTCCACGCCGTTCATGCTGAAATACACATCACTGGGCCAGTCGTCGGCGCAGCCCGGTGCCTCAGAGGAGATCTCCATGGAAAGCTGCAGCTCCACCAGTTCCTGATTCTCCTGCAGGTAGCAGGGCAGCATGTATTCCACATACCCATGCCCGAACCAGAGGATCTGTGCACTGAAACGCTCCGGGCTGGCAAAAAAGCGGGGATCATCCACCGTGCCGATGATGTTGTCGGGCGTGCAGATGCCGCAGGTGGGCGAAACATCGTAGGAGGTATACTGCCCCACGCCGATCTCTGTCTCGTAAATGTTGAAGCTGCGGCGCTGCTGGGTGGGCTCGATCATAATGCTCTCATCGGTGGGGCAGCAGATCTTCTGCATGCCATGCTTGCCCCCCACCATCTCGATGGTGATGAGTCCGCAATCACTCAGCGCCTTGATGTGAGGCGTGAGCGCACCGGCAGTGATGCCCAGCCGATCGGAGATGACGCTCATGCGCAGCGGCCCCTCCTGATAGAGCAGCTCCATGATGGAAACACGAGCCTCCGAGTTCAATGCACGAAACAGGGGGAGCCCTTCCCGCAGGGAATGGATATACAACATGTAGGAAGCCTCTCTCTCTGATGTAAAGTCAGGGTCGTTATCGATCAAAAATCAGTTTGGTATTTTTCCAAACAAAAGCAACTGTAGCGGAAATCCCCGGCAATGTCAACCACAGCCGGAAAGCTCTTAGGCTTCGGGGGGCGTATCATCGGCGATGCCCCACAGGCTCTCCCCCTCCGGGGAGAGGAGGGTGCAGGCGACCCGCCCGCTGTGGCGGTACACAAAGCCCTGCCACCGGATGCCGAACAGCTCCATGGTGATGCAGTCGCCCTGCCGCTCAGCCTGTGCCTGCGCCGCCGTTACGCCGATGCTGTAGTTGACACCGTTGTTCAGGCGGCTGTGGTATACCACCTGCCAGCGCTCCGGCAGCTGCGGCGTAGCCTCCAGCGGCTCGCCGTCGTAGCAGAGGGGCCATGCCAGCGCACGCCCATCCTCCAAAAACAGCAGGCGGCGGATCTGGAGAAACGGCCTGCCGCCCTTGCCCTCCGGGCGGGCGTGGTTGACCAGATACACATGGCCATCCCGGTGGTGGAGCAGGCTGTTGTGCCCGGTGGCCTTGACCCCCGGCATACCCGCAAAATGGTAGCCGCCGCTGAGTTTGTCCCCCGGGTGATGGATGGGGTCAAGATCAGTCATGGGCAGTCCCTTGGCATCCAGATAGGGGCCTGTCACCTCCCGGCTGTAGCCCACCCGGATGTGGTAATCCTCGTTCAAATCGCCCCAGGAGGTAAAGAGGATAAAGCGGTCGGATGGCGCGTGGTACCACACATATCCGCCTTCAATGGCCTGGTGGTTGCCCCCTGCGATGCAGAGCCCCTCGTGGTACTCTGCCGGGAAGCCCTCCCGGTTCAGCCGCAGGATGCGGATGCCGCCGAAAAAGCTGCCGTAAACCAGCCAGTCGTTGCCATCCCGGTCTGCCACCACACAGGGGTCAATGGCGTTGGCCTGCGTAAAGGTGCTACTGTGCTGCGATACCACCACATCGCCCGCATAGGTGTAGGGGCCTTTGGGATCGGTGCTTTTGGCAAGCCCGATCACGCTCTGGGTGGTGCCGAAGCGGCTGGCGCAGCAGTACAGCCGCCATTCATCGCCCCGCTTCACCAGCTCCGGTGCCCAGAAGCGGTCTGTATCCACATGGCGCTTCACAGAGGGCGGAGTGTCCCGGAGCAAGGGAAAGGGCTCCGACCACTCCAGCAGATCGGTAGAGGTGCGGGTCATCACGCCCGGTATGCGCAGATCGGTGGACAGCCCCAGATATTCGTTTTCCAGTGCGATCACCAACGGATCGTGAAAGGCTGCATCCATGGGCTGTTCCTCCTTATGGAGCCCTCCGGCGCTCACTGCGCCAGCGGGAAGGTGAAGATGGTCACAGAATAGGCAGGCAGCACACATTCCGCTACGCCGCCGGAGATGGTGCACCCGCCCGTGACAGGTGCGATGCGGTCGGGGGCGGTAAAGGCATTCTGCATGCGCTTCTCACCGGTCAGCTGCACGGTTTCGGCAGTACCATCCGGCACACCGGCAAGGGTAAGGGTGAGGGGCGTTTCGCTCTCGCTGAGGGAGACCACCTTCACGTACAGCTTATCCTCTGTACGAGTGACCACATGATAGAGGTTTTCGCCCTCCAGCGTGCTTTCCACCACATGGTTGCCCACGGTGGCGGCAAACATCTGCTGCACATAATAGTTGGGGGTGAGCAATACCTCCCGGGCATTGAACCAGATCAGATCCGGTGTCCACTGGAACATGCCCTCCCGCGCCATCAGCGGGGCATAGCAGGCCATCTGCACCAGATCGCTGTTGCGCTCGATGGCGGTCATGTACGCCGCCTCGCACAGGGCGCTGTACAGGTTGTTGGGTCTGCGCCCGCCGATGACCGGCTCATGGGCGGCATACTCGCCAAGAAACACCTGCGTGGTGCGGGGGTAACGGTCATAGCGCCCGGTATTCCGAAGGAACCAGTCGCTCTCCATGTAGTAGTGCTCGTCCACCAGATCCTCCGCAAAGCGGCTGCGGATCTGCTGCCAGCTGTGCTGGGGCAGAGCACCCTCCGCCACCGGCCCGGCTGCCACGATGCAGGTGATCTCCGGATAGCTGGCCTTTACCATCTCCGAAAGGATGGCATAGCGGTCAAAATAGATGTTATCCCAGTTCTCATTGCCGATGGCCAGATAGTTGAGCCGGAAGGGTTCCGGGTGCCCCATCTGTGCACGGAGGCCGCCCCACTCGGTGGTGGCGTCGCCGGTTGCAAACTCGATCAGATCCAGAATATCCTGCCCGTAGGCGCGGGTCTCCTCCAGCGTGAGGGGCGCTTCCCGTACCTCACGGGCCTGGCAGAGCAGCCCCGCATGCACCACCGGCAGCGGCTCTGCACCCAGCGCCTCTGCCAGACAGAAGTACTCAAAGAACCCGATGCCGTAGGACTGCATGTAGCCCCACGTATTAAAGTTCTCCCTGCGCTGCTCCACAGGGCCTACAGTATCCTTCCAGTTGTATACATTGGCACGCACATAGCTGCCCTCTGCCACGCACCCGCCGGGGAAGCGTAGAAAACGGGGGTTCAGCGCCCGGAGGGTCTCCACCAGATCGGTGCGCAGGCCGCCGCCGGGCCATTCCGCGCCGAAGCGCTCCCGGGGCATCAGGCTTGCCATGTCTATATCGATGCTGCCGGTGCCCTCCATGGTAACGGTCAGGCAGGCATCGGCGGTTGCTTGCGAAGTGAAGGTATGCTCAAACTTCTGCCACTCACCCGCAGGGGCGATGGTGAAGCTTTCGCTGAGGGGGTTGGCGGAACGGTCGGTAATGGCCACCGTAATGCCGCCGGTATAATCTCCCGGGTTGCGCATCCAGACAGAAAAATCGTACTGCATGCCCTCCTCCACCGGAACGCCGCCACTGAAGGCGGTGCTGGCATAGCCCATGTTGCTGAGGAGATAAGGCGCTTTTTCGATGGTGATGCGCATATAGGTGGGGTTGTTTTCATTCAGGGGAGCCTCCGTGGCAGGCACGGCAGCGGCTTTGCCCTTGTTTTTCAGGTTGAACTGCCAGCCGTTGTAACGCTGGTGGGGTTTGGGATCCAGCAGATCCTGGTTTTCAAAGGAGCGGTTCTGCAAAAGCTCTGCATACAAGCCGCCGTCCGCCGCATGGTTGATGTCCTCAAAGAACAGGCCGTAGAGCACATCGCTCATTTCCACGGTGGTGGCGGCAGGGTCTGCCGCAAGGGCGGCAGCAAAGGACGCAGCAGGCAGTGCCAGCAGGCAGAGGATGAGAAGAAGGGAGAATGCCTTGCGCATGGCGCACACGTCCTTTCGCGCACCGGGCAGCGCCCGGTGCATAAAACTGCGTAGATCATAACGGGGGAGCAGCCCATGGCTGCTCCCCCGGGCTTTTATGCCGAGATGCTCATTGCATCAATGTCTGCTTATTCGGCAGCGGGCTGGCCGTACACATCGAAGAAGGCGGTCATAGCCTGATCGTAGTAGTAGCGGCCCTGCTCAGCCAGCAGAGCGGTGTAGTCGTAAGCATCCACAGCGCCCTGATCGATGGCAGCTTCGATGCCCACAACGCCGTTGAAGTCAGCGCCGTTGTAGTAGTTGGCCAGGAAGGCGTTGAAACCGGGGATGGTGCGGGCGCCCCAGGTGACGGGGTTCTTGATGTTCTCCATGAAGGATACCCAGTCGTTCCAGTAGCCCAGGTCAGGCATCAGAGCGGCGAAAGCCTGATTCAGCTCTTCGTCCTGGATCATGGGCAGGCAGTTGGGCAGGGTGTAAGCCTTGTCCTCGGTGCCTTCCCAAACGATGGTGGGGAAGAGCTCGCAGCGCTTCATCCAGCCCTCCTTGCCCCAGCACAGGTACTTCATCAGCTCGTAAGCCTCACGGGGATGTTCGCAGCCGGAGGAAACAGCAACGCTGTCCAGGAAGGCCAGCTGGCCGCCGTTCTCAGCGCCAACGGGGGGATTGTAGGGCACCATCTTGATGCCGCGGTCCAGAGCCAGGGGCTTGGTGTAGATGTTGTTCAGGGTCCAGAAAGCGTCGGTCAGCACGGCAACGTGACCGGTCTGGCCGGGCCACTCGTTGGCGGGGTCAACAGCCAGATAAGCCTCGGAACCGCCCACGCAGGTGTTGCCCAGACGGACGTTCTCCTGCTGCAGCTCCAGAGCCTCGGCCCAGCCGGACTCGAAGTTGTAGCTCTCGCCGTTCCAGCCGAACTCGCCGATGGCGTTTTCGGTGAGGGAGATGGGGCCGAAGGTTACGGGAGCGTACATGCCGTTGGTGTAAGCCCAGATGTTCTGGGTGGGATCGGTCATGGACTGGGTCAGCTCAACGAACTGCTCCCAGGTCCAGTCCTGAGCGGGCAGTTCAACGTTCATGGTCTCGAAAACGTTGGCATCCAGATACACGGTGGCGGGCAGGAATTCGCCGCCCATGAAGAAGCAGCGCTCGCCGTCGATGTAGCCCATCTGACGGATGGTGGGATACAGCTTGGTCTGGGCTTCTTCGTCGTTCTCGATGTACTCGGTGATGTCAGCCATGTAGGGGCTGGCCAGCAGGGGATCCAGATCCAGGAAGAAGAAGATGTCGGGCAGGCTGTTGTTGGCAGCGTAGTTGGTCAGGTCCGCGGTCACGTTGGCGGTGGTGGTGCGGATCACTTCCACGGTGATGTTGGGGTAGATCTCAGTGAAGGAAGCGGCCAGCGCTTCGGTCATTTCGAAATCGTCCCAGGTCATAATGGACAGGTGGATGGGGTCGGTGGTGTTCATGGCGGGCATGTTGTACTCTTCGGCACCGGCGACAGCAACCAGAGACAGCATCATAACCAGAGCCAGAACCAGAGATACCAGCTTCTTCATAATGGGTAGCCTCCTTTAATATTTCTCTAAGCCCTTTCGGGCTTTGATTCGGGGTTGGGCTGCGGTGCGGGGTGGGCGGTGAGCCTCTGCCCTCTCTCCCGCTGCCTCAGCAATGGTTTACTCGCCGGTGATACCGGCCTTATCCACAGACTCCACAAACTGCTTCTGCAGGAAGAAGTACATCAGCATCATCGGTGCGATGGAGAGCATGGTGCCTGCCATCTTGATGGCATCGTTGAGGCGGTTGGTGGAGGTGGTGGATTGTGCGTGGGTGGCATAGACGGCGTTGTAGCTATCCTCGAACTTGTTCAGTTCCAGCATGAGGGTGGTAAGCCCGGTGTTGCGGTCATTGGTGCTGCCCAGATAGGTACGCACCAGATCCACCTCGTTCCAGTACCAGACGAAGGAGAACAGCGTGACCACGATGATGGCGGCTGCGCTCAGCGGGATGGCGATCTGGAAATAGGCCTTGATGTGACCTGCACCGTCGATCTCGGCGGCCTCGATCAGCGACTGAGGCACCTGTCGGTGGAAGTTGTAGAAGATGAGGATGCACAGGCAGCTCTTGAAGCCCTGCCCCAGAATGGAGGTGATGATGAAGGGCTTCAGCGTGCCGTCCACCAGCTTGAAGGAGTTGAACAGCAGGAAGTTGGGCACTGCAATGGTCTGCGCCGGCAGGAGGAAGGAGAGGATGAGCACGCCCATCCAGATCATCTTGCCGGGGAAGTTGTACCGGGCGAAGGCGTAGCCCGCCAGCGAGCACACAAACACCTGGCACAGCGTGGAGACCAGTGCAATGGCAAGGTTCTTCCAAAGGGAGTTCCAGTAATCCATGGTGGCAATGGCCGAGTTGTAGTTGCTCAGCGTTACCGAGCTGGGGATCCACTTGGCGGAAGCATCCAGCAGGTCGTTCTTGCCCATCAGGGAGCGGGAGAACATGTACAGCACCGGATAGAGGTAGATGAATGCGATGGTGATGAGCAGCAGATATACCACAAAGCTCATAATCCAGCCGCGGCGGTCGTTGCTGCCCAGCAACTTCTTTTTGTAGTAATCCTTACGGGCGCCCTTGAGAGGCATGGAAAGACGCATGCGGTTCCCCCTCCTTTCAGTGCAGTTTGATGCGTTTTTGCTCATAGACCACGTGCTTGTCGCTCTTTTCCTTCAAAAGCAGGAATACGACCAGCAGCACCACACCGATGATGGCGGTGTAGATCCAGCTGAAGGCCATGCCGTAGCTGTAGCCCTTGGTCCAGGGGGTGAGGTAGGTGGCGGAGTAGATGAGCTCGATGATCTCATTGTTGCCGCCGGTAGCCAGCGCCACCACCGTGTAGACCGAGTTGAGCAGAATGATGGGCTTGAGGATCGGCAGGGTGATCTTCCAGAAGCTCTCCCAGCCGTTGGCGCCGTCGATCTTGGCAGCCTCATACATGGTGGAGGACACCTTCTGCAGACCCGACAGGAAGATGAGGATCTGGATGCCGGAATTCCACAGGATGAGGATGAGTGAGTTGAACAGCTCCGTGATGGGCTCCGAAATGAATGTTGGCAGGTTGCCCAGCAGCTGGGTAAGGCTGCCGTCACTCATCATGGGCACGGTGGCAACGCCCTGTGCGGTAAGCATATTCATCACCGGGCCGGTGGCGATGATCACCGGCAGGAAGAAGATCATGCGAAAGACAGAGCGGCAGCGGATGTTGCCATTGAGCAGCATGGCGATGATCAGCGAGAAGGCGATGATGATGGGCAGCTGCAGCACCAGACTGATGGTGAAGGAGCCCAGCGTGGTGGGCAGATCGGTCTCGAGGGTGAACACATCCACATAGTTCTTGTACCAGAACTCCAGCGGCTGGGTCTGCACGCCCTGATCGAACACGATCTTGTGCACCGAGTAGTTGAGCGAAGTAGCCATGGAGTATACGAAGAAGATGCATACGCCCACGATCCACGGCAGCAGGAACAGGTAGCCATAGCCCCATTCCCTGAGCCGCCGCTTGGTGATGCGGTTCTTGGCGAGGGGGTTCTTCTTAGTTGCCATTGCCGCTCACCACCTTATAATCCAATTTCTCCAGCGTGATGCCGTCCATGGTGGCGGGCTTGTCGCCGAAGTTCAGGTAAACCTGCGTGCCGTTGGACCATGTTACCTTTGCCACATCGCCCGTGCGTACATGGTCGGTGATGACGCCATCGGGGCCGACAGTACGGTAGAGGGCATTCAGCTCGCTGTACCAGCTTGCGATGAGCCCTTCATAGAGCTCGAAGCGGGAGGAGTAGATGTCGGAGGAGTTGGAGTTCTGCAGCTTGATGGGATCCTCCCACGTGAGCAGGAAGGAGGGGCGTGCGCCCTGCTCCATCAGGTGCAGGAAGAACTCGTTGGTATTTGCCTGGAAGTTGGCATACTCCACATAGTAGGGTACCTGACCCGACAGAGCGATGGTCAGGAAGGGCACCTCGGCATCGGTGTAGTTATAGTCGCTGCCGGCGATGGGCAGGTCGGTGATGGCATCCGCCAGAGGCCACAGATAGGCGTTGGGGCGTACCAGAGACACGTTCATCTCCTCGCCTGCCCCGGCGATGATCTCCGTGTAGATGGCTGCCATCTCGCTGCTGTCGTGGTAGGCATCCTTGTGGTAGTAGTCTGCCAGCAGCTGCGTGATGCCGGTAAAGGCAACGCCCTCGATCCCGGCGGCCCTGACCTGCTTCAGCAGACCGGCGGCCTGATCCCGGGAGGCAACAGGGGTCAAATAGTGGAGGGTGTCGTACACCATGCCGAAGGTGGGCTTGCTCCACGTCTGGGAGGTGATCTTCTTGAATGCGCTGAAGGTAAGGGTGGGATGGGTCTCGGTATTAAGGCTGAGCACATCGGCCTCCAGAGACAATTCCACATTCATCTCCCGGCAGGCCTCATTCAGCTCTGCGAAGCCCTTTTCGCCGCCCAGACTGCGGGCAGGGCTGTAGCTGCCCGTGGGCACGCCGCCGGTGAGGCCGTTGGTCTGCCAGCCACGATATACGGCGCTGATGTTTTCCACACCGGCTTGCTTGAGGGTGGTGAGCATCTCCTGCGCCTCAGCAAAAGTGGTCATAACCACATCCTGCTTGCCCAGAATGTAATTCTCGCGCTCAGCACCAAGAAACTCCACCCGCACATCAAAGGGGCGCTCCTCCGCTTTGGCGAAGGTGCCCTTGCGGGTCAGATAATCCCGGTAGGCCACGGCAAGACCGGCGTAGGAAGCGCTCTGCCCTTCCTCCAGAAGAAAGTGCTGGGTAAGGTCGAATTGCCTGCGGTGTGCGTTGCGGGTAGCGACGGCACCGGCGCTGGGACCCATGGGCTGGTTGTATACGAAACGGTAGGTAAACTTGGCGGTGGCCCAGTCGAAGGGCAGATTGCGCACGCCGTTGGGGTAGGCCTGGATGCGTGCGCCCGCATCGCCTTCCTCCACGATGCTGAGCACAGCTATCTGCTTATCGGTGTGCACCATGCCGTAGAAGGGAGCCAGCACATCCTCGGCAGGCACGCGGGTATCGGAGGCCATCTGATCCTCCACACCAATGTTCATGCCGTAGACCTGCTTATCATAAGGGGAAGAATAGCGGCCTTCGTTATCCTCAAAGCTCACCAGAGCGCCCTGACCATCGGGGATGAGCATGTAGCCCTGCCCCTCGCCCGCCACGCTGTGCCCCATAAAGGGGTAGAGGTAAACGGAGGAAATGGTGTAGCTGTATTCACTGACGGATACGAACCGCTCCTTGGGGATACGGATCTGGGAGCCATCCAGCGCAGTGGCGGTAATGAACAGGTTCTGCTGCACGGAGGCAATAGCCGCCGCATCCAGCTCCACAGCCTTGCCCGCCGCATCGGTGGCGTAGACGGTGAAGGGGGCGGATAGCTCCTTGGTGAGCGGCAGCGTTACCTGACTGGTGCCTGCGCTGTCCTTGACCGTCACTTCGGTTGCCTTGCCGGAAACATAGTAGGACTTGTTCAGCTTATAAGAGCTGCCGTCCCCTGTGGTGAGCACGAACTCGCTCTCCTCGGCGCTCTTGGTGTACTTGGCAGTGGCGACCGTTACCTCCTGCCCGTTCTCATCCAGCATCACAAGAGAGGTCTCGTCCTTGGTCTCCACGATGCTGTCGGAGGGCAGGTGCACATGGATGCCGTCCTCGTCCAGCGCCACCTGCACATCGAAGCTGATGCCCAGCTCGGTGTAGGTGATATGGGCGGTGAAGGCGTTCTCACCGAAATCGTAGGTGATGGTGTTGGCGTTGTTGATGAAGTCCGCCTGAATGGGCTTATCCTTCACATCCTCCAGATACTCGATCACCACGCCGGACTGGTAGAAGCCCTTCCAAGTGGCATTGCCGGTGTTGGCATCCTGTACAGTGGAGTACAGCAGCTGCCCGCTGGCCTTGCTCTGGATGGTGAGCGCCATAGTATCCTGCCGGAGGTAGAGGATGAAGCGGCTGTTCTCGCCCACGGGGATGTACCCCTCCGGGGCTGCCGCAAGGGGGGCGGCGATCTCTTCGCCATAGGCCATACAGCTGCCGAAGGCCAGCAAGCAGGCCAGCAGCAGGGAAAGCAGCTTAAACCTTCTTGACAAAGCGATACACCACCTCTCCGTAGATGGACGCGATAAAGTCCACCAGCTGACTGATGAGCATGTAGAGCACCACGACCAGCGCCACCACCACCAGCACGCAGAACAGCGTGAGCACGATGGTCTTGAGGGTCTTTTTCATGGTGAAGTCGTTCTGGTACATCAGCATCAGTACGATGAGCAGAGCCGTCCAGCCGATGCTGACCACATTGATGAGGGTAATGAAGAACTCCTCGTTGAAGCTGAGCACATTGGAAAGCAGCAGCACGATGGGCTGGAACACGATCATGGGCATGAGCGCATAGGCTGCGGTGATGAACAGATCGCGGAACCGGGCTTCGCCATCGGTGATGGTGCAGACCAGATAGCAGCAGATGGTGAGCAGGGCGTAGACGCCAAATACCATCAGGAAGTCGTTGAGCAGCTCGTAGTAGCCGTCCGGCATGGTCTTGAAGAGGAAGCCGGAGAAATACTTGTTGGCAACAAACTCCACAAAGAAGATGACCAGCAGGATGAGGGCGCTGAGCACGCTTGCACGCTTCTCATGCTTGATGCCGTAGCAGGCATCGTAGGGGTTGCGCAGCATCTGGAAGCCGTAGAGCACCTGATCGATCAGCTTGACGCTGAGGATCTTCTCCCTGATCCAGCGCAGGGGCTTCAGGATGCCGAACTTGCGGTCCAGCAGCTTGAGTAGCTGCCACACCACCACCAAGCCCACCAGAACGTAGATGACCTTGTCGATGTTGGCATGGAGCAGGTTGGAGCGGTGCTCCCACCATGCATCGGAGTAGCCCTGCCGGTAGCCACCGTTGCGGAAGGCTTCCATGGCCTCCTCGTAGTTGCCCTCCCGGTACAGCGCCTCGCCCAGACCGGTGGAGGCGTAGGTGAACAGGGAGTTCATGCGCAGCACTTCCGACCAGGGAGCCTTGGACTCGGCGTACTTGCCCTCCTGGAACAGGGTGAAGGCCCTGTGCACCAGATCGGCAAACTCGGTGGGGCGCAGCACCTGAATGCTGTTCAGGTTTGCATCCAGCACGAAGATGGTGTAATCGTCATCCACCACCAGCCCCTCCACCGACTTGAACATGCCCGTACGCTGCTCGCTGAGCACATCGTTGGCCCCGAAGAGAAAGAGCATATCGCCCTCGGAGGTGTACTCCATAATGGTGCCGTTGGCATTGGCGGTAAAGATGGAGCCGTAGCTGTTTACCGCCACAGAGGTGTTCAGATCAACCTGCCAGTCGGGGGTCATGGTGTTTTTGCCCGCCACGTTGAGGCGGCGCAGGGCGCTGTCGTCACCGGCCTCGGTAACGGTATAGACCATGCCCTTTTCGTCGATGGTCAGATTGCGCACCGAGATTGGCACGATGTTGCCCACAACGGCAGAGTCCTTACCGAAGAGGAACCGGCGGATGTGGGTAAGCACCGAGATGCGGGAGGTGTTGGCACCGTAGTAGCCCAGAAACTCGCCGCCGCCCACAGGGCTGATCTGCACAACACCGTTGGTGTTACCCTTGGAGACGATGTACAGGTTGCCGCGCTTATCCAGCACCACCTTCTGGGGCACATAGGGCGCGGTCTCGCCAAAGAGCTGGTGGGTGGGCTTTACATACTCCATTACGAAGTTGCCCTCCGCATCGTACACCAGCACGGCGCGGGCCTTTTCATCAGCCACGTAGAGGTTAAGGGCATCGTCCACATAGATGCCCATGGGGGATTTCATATTGCGCTTATCCGTGATCTCGCGGACAAACTCGCCCTCCTTGGTGATCACCAGCACGCGCTTGTTGCCCGTATCGGCAATGTACAGGTTGCCGTCGGGGCCCAGACGCATGTCGGAGGGCATTTTGAGGGTCTCCTCGCCGAAGCGGATCATGGTGCGCACAGGCTCGTAAGCGGTCTGGGTCTCCACCATGTCGAACTTATCCACGCCCAAAGTAAAGGTACGGTAGGGCGTGGCGGCCTGCGCAGGCATGCACAGCGCCAGCAGGAGGATGAGCAACAAGAGCCATGCGGCAATTCTTTTCATCTACATCCTCCTTACTTGAGACCGCTGTGTGCCATGGTGTTCATCACGTTGGACTGCATGATCACAAACAGCATAAGGTTGGGCAGGAACATGATCAGCGCTGCGGCGGCGGCCATGCCCTGACCCTGCACCGTACCAACGCCGGAGAGGGTGTTCATGTAGAACGCCAGCGTGCGGATACCCTCGCTGCTGGTAAACAGGTTGGAGGTCTCCACATTGTTCCATACCGCCTGAAAGGTGAGAATGGCACCGGTGGCAATGGCGGGCTTGATCATGGGGATAACGATCTTGCGGTACACAGTAAAGGCGTTTGCACCCTCCAGCTGCGCCGCCTCCAGCAGAGAGTTGGGCACCTGATCGATGAACTGCTTGATCAGGAACAGGCACACCGGCATGGCGATGAGGGGCATGATGTGGGCCCAGTAGGTATCCAGAATGCCCACAAAGTTGATGGTCAGGTAGCGCGGGATGGTAACAGCCGTAGCCACGAACATCAGCGCCAGATTGTTGACCTCAAAGACCGTCTTGTTGAGTTTGAACTTCATCTTGCTGAGGGCAAAGCCCGCCATGGTGGAGATGATGATGCTCAGCAGCACTACCGCCACCGTTACCACAAGAGAGTTGAAGATGTAGCGGGAGATCGGGATGGAGGAACCGGCAGCGGTCTGCATCAGGTTCTGGAAGTTGATCGCGGAGGGATGATCCACGAAGAACTTGGGCGGGAAGGCGTAGAGCTCATCCATGGGCTTGAAAGCGTGGTTAAAGATGTACAAGATCGGAGCGCCCATGAAGATCGCTACCGGGATCAGGTACAGATAGAGCGGGATCTGGCTTTTTTCGAATTTCTTCGGGTTTACCTTGGTTCCGCCTACAGCAGCCATGGGAACAACTCCTTTCTTAATCTTTCTCTTCAAAGAGCTTGCGAGCCACAAAGGAGAAGGCGTAGATGAGCATCAGCAGCGCCACGGAGACCGCGGCGGCATAGCCCATCTCGTAGCGGGCAAAGCCATAATCCTCGATGTGGTTGACCATCAGCTGGGCAGCGTACTGGGGCGTGGGGTTGGAGCCAGTGAGCATAACGCCGATGTTGCCCGCCTGAAAGGCGTTGGTAACAGCCATCACGGCACCGAACAGCATCTGGGGCTTCATGGAGGGGATGGTGATGTAGAAAACCTCCTGGAAGCGGTTGCGCACACCGTCGATGGCGGCAGCCTCGTACAGCTCGGGGCTGATGTTCAGAAGGCCCGCCAGCATGGCAAGGAAGCCTACACCCATGGAGGACCACAGCGCCACAATGATAACAATGGGCATAATGAACTGGGTGTTCTGCATCCAGATGATGGGCTCGTTGATAATGCCCAGCTGGGTGAGCACATAGTTGGCAATACCGCTCTGGTTGCCCAGAAACACCGTGCGCCAGACCACCGTCATGGCAACGCCCATGGTCATGGAGGGCGAGTAGATGATCAGCGCCAGAATGGTGCGGGGCAGCTTGGTAAGCTGGCTCAGGCTCCATGCCAGAAAGAAGGCCAGCATGTAGCCAACAGGGCCAACGATCAGGGAAAAGAGGATGGTGTTGGGCAGTACATACTGCAGGAAGATGTTATCCTGCGTAAAGAGGTTGATGTAGTTGGTAAGGCCGATGAACTCGGGGGTCTGCACAGCGTTGTAGTTGGTAAAGGAGAGGCCGACCGCCATCACCGTAGGGATGATGATGAATACCGAGAAGAGGATCAGGTAGGGGGCAAGAAACAGGTACGGGGTACTCTTTTTGGTGATCATTACCGGCCCGCCTCCTTTCCGTGCTTCTGGTTCCAAGCCTCAATAACGCTTTCCACAACACTCACATCCGGCGTGGGGAACTCCCGGAGCATAACGCCATCTTTGTAGTAGCCGAACTCCTCCAGCTTGCGGTAGGTCTCGCGGTTGATGCGCTTGACCGCCGTATCCATGGCGCGGCGGGCATCCACACCATCCACCGTTACGGAGATGAAGGCGTTGGAAAGCTCGCGCTCCAGCATGTAGGTACCCAGCACCCACGGAGCCTCGGTCATCCACTCCATTTGCTCCATGATCACCTGCTTGTGCTCGCTCTTGAGGGGCAGGGAGGCAAAGGCCTCGGTGTTGGCAGTGGGCCAGATGTATTCGGAGCCGTAGGTGGATTGCAGCAGGCTGCCGAACTCGCTCTGCACCTCGGCAGAGGACCACCACTTGAGGAAGGTCCAGCTGTCCTCGGGCATATCAGTGGCAGACATGATGGCCATGGTCTCGGCACCGCCGGTGGTCCAGCGCTGCACCTGACCGGTGGCCTCATCCACCAGACCGGGGAAGAGATCGATGTTCCACAGACCGTCCAGCTCGGGGGCAGCGTTGAGCAGCAGGTTGTAGGTTGCCAGATCGGCAATGCCGATGGGCAGCGTACCGTCGCGGAACTGCTGGTAGAAGCCGGGGGAAGGCACATCGGTGGGCATGTTGTAGATGGTGAACAGCTCCGTCATCTCCCGGAAGCCCTTGAGGGAGATTTCACTGTCCAGCGTGGTATCGTCAACAGTCTCGCCGTAGATGGAGCCGCCTGCCTGAAGGATCAGCGGCAACGTGCCGGGGAATACCTTCATACCCACCATACCGGCGGTGGGGAAGTAGAAATTCATGTTGCGGCGCTGCAGCTCCGGCAGGATCTGCTTTACCTCATCCATGTTATCCGGCACGCGGATGCCAAGACCGTTCAGGATATCCTGCCGGTAGAACATGACCCAGAAGTTGACCGTCTCGGGCATGGCATACACGCCATCCTCAAGGGTATAGGGTACGAACAGACCGGAGGAGAACCGCTGCGCCACCTCGCCGAAGTCCTGGAACTGGGTAAGATCGTAGAGGGCACCACGGATATTCAAATAAGAAGGAACAACATACTGCAGACCCAGCACCACATCCGGCGCAGTGCCCGCCGCATTGGCAAGCACCAGCTTGTTGGCATCGGGCATGAGGGAGATATCCACCTGAATGCCGGTCTCGGGCGTGAAGCGGGAATCCACCATGTTCTGCACCAGCTCTGCATACTGGCGGCTGCGGCCCATCCACACCTGCAGGTGCTCGCTCTCGCCGTTGCCGGCAGCGTAGTCCTGGTCGGCAAAGGAGCGGAAGAAGCGCTTAACGCCCAGCAGGGCGCTCTGCAGTGCGGTGGCCTTCTGGGGCAGCTGAGCCTCGGTCTGGTAGAAGTAGATCTGGTCGATGGACAGATCGTTGATGGCCATATCCTGCAGCTGCTGCGCCAGCATACGGGCGGCAGAGTTGGCACCGGTGTTCAGCTCGCTCAGGCGGCGGGGCAGCTCTTCCGGCTCCTCCGCAAGACGGCGCAGCTGATCGGCACAGAGGGTCATGTTGGAAAACGCACTGCCGCTGCCTTCTGCGCTGTGGGTTTTCATCAGCTCCACCATGGCGGTGCATTCATCTGCCCAACCGTTCAGGATCCCCACCAGATCGGGAATGTAGGTGAGCAGGTCGTAATCGCGGTACTTGTCGGTGGTGATGCCGCCGGTAAGGCGTACCACCTCCAGCGAAAGGCCGTTGATCTCGCTGAGCAGCCGGTCGATGGTCTCATATACCGGGGTGAGCACCGTGCAGTTGATGCGCAGGGAAAGCTCGTGCTCGCCCGCCTCCAGCCAGAAAGTCTGGGGGGCATCGCCGGCGGCAACGGTCTTGGCGGTAAAGCCGGTAGCGTAATCGAAGGGGATCATCCGGGCTGCCTCGGAGGGCAGTGCACCGTCGATCAGAACATCCACAAAAACAGGGAAATCGGCCTTGGCGCTCTGGCGGTAGAAGAAGCCCAGCTGATACCAGCCGCTCTCCTCCACATTGACGCTGTAAGTGACGGTATCGCCCGCCGCATCAAAGGAGGTTCCGTCCAGATAGTTGATCTTGCGGTCATCCACATCGTAGGGGCTGAGCACAGCGTTGAACTCGCCAGCGCCGCGGATGGAGGAATCGTTGCGGCTCTTGATCTTTTCGGCCTCGATCACGATCAGATTGTCGCCGGAGGCATCGCCGCCCTGATAGGCAGCCACCGTCTCCGGAGCCCGCAGGCTGAGACCGTCGATGCGGATGAAGCCGTCCAGCACCTCAAAGCCGATGGTGTGCTCACCCGCCGTAAGTGCAAACAGGAAAGGCACATCAATGCGGCCTGCCGAGTCGGTGAGCCCCACGGTCTGCGCCTGATTGGCGGCATAGGGCGTGGTGGCCACCTCGTTGCCGTAACGGTCGGTGGGAAAGATGCCGTCATCCAGCCACAGGGAGTAGAGCTTGATGCGGCGCATCTCGTAGAAGGGCAACTGCCCGTCTACGGAAACCATCATTTCGGTGGGCAGGGAGGACTGGCCAAGATTCTGATAAGTAACCCACAGCTCGTAGAGGCCATCCTCCGGCACGGTGATCACAGCTTCGCCCGTCTCGCCGGTAGCCAGCTGCAGGGCGGCGGGCGCATCGGTATTCTCACCGGCATAAACTGGCAGGGCATAGGCCGCCTGCACCTCGGAATAAAGTGCTTCCGTGCGGCTGGCAAAAACCATCCAGTCCGCCTCCTCTGCCACCGCCATGGGGCAAAGCAGCAGCACAGCTGCCGCTAGAAGCGATACGATCTTCTTCAACAAACCCTTCACCCCCATCAAGGTTGCACGGCGACGCGGATGCCCCACAGGGCTGCGCCGGTCTGGTCAAGTGCGGTAAAGCAGGTGCTCCATGCGGACTGGCTCAGGTCGCAGGCGGTGTGCATCACGCCCCGGTAGGTGAGCCCATCCAGCGTGATGGTGATATTTCTGCCATCATTGCAAACCCAAGTGCCGGTATGGTCGCCGGTCACGGTGCCGTCGGGGAGCAAAGTGGCCTCTTTGGATACATGCTCCACGCCGTTGATATCCCGCTGGTGCAGAAGCACCTTGTAAAGCCCGGCGCGGTTTTCCTCCGCCACAGGGCCGTCGGGCTCGCCCGCATAGCGCAGGGGCGATACCACAGGCCAGCCCTCCTCGTTCATATACATCTGATGCACGCGGATGCTGTGCGCCTCGCCGCTGTTGGCAAAGCGCGTGTGGAAAACGATAAAGTAGCGCCCGGTCTGTGCATCATAGATGGCGGAATTGTGACCCGGGGAACGGTACGCCATGGTGATCTTGTTCTTATCGGTGGCGGCAGCGGCAAACTTGTAGCCGCCCATCAGCTTAACGCCATAGCCCACATAATCCGCATCGTTGAAGAAAGTACCGGGGCGGCCGCCGCAGCGGATCATGTTCTGGCCGAGGGCATCCTCGTAGGGGCCGTCGGGGTTTTTGGAGCGGCACACGCGGATGTTGTAGCCATCAGCAGCATTGAGCCCGCCAAAGGAGAGAAACAGGTAGTAGTAATCGGTATCCGGGCTGTAGAGGATGTAGGGGCCCTCAATGCGGCTGTGGTTCATGCCCAGCAGCTTCTTGCCGTAATTCTGCCCCTCCAGCGGGAAGCCGGTTGCGGGATCCATCTCCAGAATGTAGATGCCGCCGGAATAGCTGCCGTAGACCATCCACAGCTTGCCTTCCTTGTCGAAGAAGGTGTGGGGATCCACCACATTGGGGTATACGCCGGCATTGTAGCCGGGCATGCCGCTCTTGAGGAAGATGCCCAGATCCTCGTAGGGGCCCTCGGGGCTGTCGCTGACGGCAACGCCCAGCGTTGACAGGGGCGAAGAGCCCTCGCAGGTGCAGTAGTAGTAGTAATAGCGCCCGTCTGCCAGCTGCTGCACATCCGGTGCCCAGAAGGTGTTGGTACGGGCGTAGGAAAGCGCCTCCTTCAGCTGCTCCTGCACGTTGGCAAACAGGGTGCAGCCGCCGTGAGCATCGCGGGAGATCTGCTCCCAGCTGATCAGATCCAGACTGCGGGCGGCGGCCATGTGGCTGCCGTAGATATAGTAATAACCGTCCTGCGCTTTAATGATGGACGGATCGTGAACAGACACCTCGCGGAACTTGGGGATCTTCGGCATTTCCTCCGCTGCTGCGGGCAGGCAGGCGCACAGGAGAATGAGGCAAAGCGCCAGACAGAACCGTTTCATATGAGAGCAACCTCCGCAAGTATTGTTTTGGTTTGGTGATTTCTAAACCTTTTAGGTTTTACCTAAACTAATATTAATATACTATAGCCCCCCTATGCTGTCAAGCACAAATTGGGTGAATCTGGTCGGTTTTTGGTCATTTTCTACCTCCCGGAAGGTGCAAACCGTTTGCGCACAAAGAAAAAAGACGAACGGATTTTGTTTGTCTCCGTTCGTCTTTTCCGTTTTTTACAGCATAGCGGGTCTCCCCCGCACCTCAGCCCTGAAAGAGTTGATTTTCCAGCGAGAACACAGGCAGACCATTCTCAAAGGCCACCCGCATGACAAAGCAATGGCGGTTGGGGTCGTAGAGCGGGTCGCCCACGATCTCGTCGTAGGGGCGGGCATGGTAGGAGGTATAGACAGCCCCCTCCTCATCGGTAAAGAAGGTGTTGTGGCCGGGGCCGTAGATACCCTTCTCCGCATCGGTAACAAAAACCGGCTTGCTCAGCTTATGCCATGCGGCGATATCCATGGGGTCGGCATCCGCCTCCATCCACAGCAGACCCATGCAGTAGGCGGCGCTGGTATCGCTGGCGGAGTAGGTCATGTATACGCGGCCCTGATGCTCGACCACCGTGGGGCCTTCGTTTACCCAGAAGCCGTGGCGCTCCCATGCATAGGTGGGCGAAGTGAGCAACATTTGGGGCGTCTTGAGCTTGAGGGGCGTCTCCATCTCGGCGATGTAGAGGTTGGAGATCATGCGTCCGGCACCCACTTTTTCGGCCCAGATGCAGTAGCGCTTGCCGTTCAGCTGGAAAACAGTCATATCCAGAGAGAAGGCTTCGAAGCTGTATTCGTCGCCGGAGGCGCGCTCCAGCATGCCGCACTCCTCCCACCTGCCGGTGATGGGATCCTCATCCCGGCAGCGCAGCACCCACGGACGGATCTTCCACGGGTCATCCCGTTCACCGGCAGCAAAGTAGATGTACCAGCTGCCGTCCAGCCGGTGCAGCTCGGGTGCCCAGATGTGGCGGCTCATGCAGCCGCAGTCGTGAGCCTGCCACACCTGCTGCTCGGGGGCATTGCGCAGCCCCTCCAGCGTATCGGCAGTGCGCAGGATGATGCAGTCGTAAGCGGGAACGGAGGCTGTAAAATACCAGCGCCCGTCGATACGGCGGATATAGGGGTCTGCCCGCCGGGGGATAAAGGGGGTGTTCCATGCCGTCTTGAGGTAATTGGAGTTGTTCATGACAGGTACCTCCATCAAGTTCTATGGTACAGTTTTGTCTTATTCTGCGCCAAAACGTTTTTTCCTGCACAGGTGCCAAAATCGTTGTGGTACACGCTTTTTTCACACAAACGCCCCTGCCCGGCAGCGGACAGGGGCCCGTTCAAGAGATTTCTACGATGCAAATGTTAGGTCAGCTATGCGCCTTTTGGGATACGGCTGGCATTATCGGGTCATGTCTACATATGCATCTGGTTTTGAGGGATGGCTTTTATTTCCTTCTAAACAAAGTCTGGAGTCAAGAGCCTGTTTTCTTGCGAACAGAACAACCGCCTTGCCGAAGCCCGGCAAGGCGGTTCCTTTACATCTCCATACTGTTAAGCGCACTGACCTGATCTCTCCGGGCGTAGATGACCGCAAAGACCTGTACCGGCTTTTTCTCCTCATCGATCCAGAAGTACATCAGGTAATTCTTGACGGCTTTCATCCGCACACCCTCGCTGCGCCAGGGTTCCTCGTCTACCAAACGGACGCGCCTAGGCATATGGGCGAGAGTTGCCATTGCGAAAGCCAGCAGCCGTAGCGTGTTCTGTGCGGCATCAGGTGCGAACAGCTCATTGGCGATATAGTCTCTGATCTCCCGCAGCTGCTCCTGCGCCTGTGCAGTGACTCTGACTTCGTACTCCATGCTTACTCTCCGCGAAGCAGATCCGCCATGGCAGCCTCCAACGGGACAGAATCCCCCTGTTTGGCCTGCGTGAGACCACGGCTCATCATGGCATTGAAGTCAGCATCACTCATGGTGTCGCGGGTGGGAATGCACGCAGGTACAGTCAGGGAAAAGGGCAGCCCCTTTCGCATGATGATCTGACGATAAAGGGAATTGATCACGACGGATACAGGCAGACCAAGCTGTGCCAGGATCCCTTCTGCCTGCTCCTTGATCTCCGGCTCGACGCGAGCCATAACATTGGAACTCTTTGCCATGGGGTTCACTCCTTTCTTGATTTTAATATATGCGAATGTATTGCGAATTGCAATACATTTTGATGGGCGCGATACCACCTTTTTCAAGGTCCATCCAACACCCAATCACATCAGAAACCCGGGCAAAACCTCTTTTTTGAACGATTGATTCCAGCGTTCGGGAACGGGAGGCCGCGGGTTCTCATTCTGTCGGCACAGGTTGTCAGACAGCAGGAAGCGCATGGTTTCTGCGTATACCCCAACGCTGTGGGGCTGAAGCAATTCATAAATTTTTGATCGGATGCAACCTGTCATTTGTCAGATGACGAACAAACATGTATACTATCCCTATCTGCCCCACGGCAGACCCATTCCCCTCAGCAAGGACTGATCCACCCGATGAAACATCTCCTCACCACCCTGCGCACTGTTTTTGCCTCCCTGAAGCCCCGGTGCATCCTGCTGGTGTTGCTGGGCAGCGGCATACAGGCCTTCGGCGTTTGCAATATCCATGCCTATTCCTTTGTTACCGAGGGCGGTACGCTGGGACTGGAGCTGCTCCTGTACCGCTGGACGGGGCTTTCTCCCGCCATCAGCAGTATCGTGCTCAACGGCATCTGCTATGCCATCGGCTGGCGGATGCTGGGCGGTACCTTTCTGGCCTACTCCGGCATTGCGGTGGGCTTCTACGCCCTGTGCTATGCCCTGTTGGAGCCCTTTGCGCCCCTGTTCCCCGGGCTGATCGCCTCGCCGCTGGTGTGCGCGCTGGTGGGCGCGGTGTTTGTGGGCGTGGGTGCGGGCGTGAGCATGCTGGGCGGCGGCGCGCCAGGCGGCGACGATGCATTGGCCATGAGCCTGAACAAGCGCTTCGGCTGGGGCGTGGAAAAGGTGTATCTGGTCAGCGATCTGTCGGTGCTGCTGCTGTCGCTGAGCTACATCCCGCCGGAAAAGATCGTTTTCAGCCTGCTGACGGTGGTGCTCAGCGGGCGGATCGTGGGCTGGATCCAGAAGCTGAAAAAAGAAGAACAGCCGGGCTGATCCAAGCCCCAAAGGCCCCCGGGAGCGTGCGAAAAGCCGCCCTCCGGGGGCTGCTTTATGCCTGCAAACCGCCTATCTCTCGCAGCAACCGCCATCGGCAAATAACCCCTATCACGGCAGCTGCTCATCCATCCGCCCGGCAGATTCGGATCGGAACGCCCCGGCGGTGGAAAGCCGCCCGGCTACCCCGGTCTGCCATCGGCAGCCCGCCCCATCCATCCTCCCCGGCAGATTCGGATTGAATTGCCCCGGCTTTTGTGCTATGCTTGCCATAGACGGTTTTCCCAAAAAAGAAAAGAGAGGCAGGAACGAATCATGGCCTGTTTTACTGTACAATCCCCCAGCGGACGGGTCTATCTCTACATCACCTTGCAGGACGGAAAACTCTTTTGGAACGCCGATATGGACGGCGTTTCCCTGACCGACGGCTCGCCCCTTGGCATCCGGCTGGAGGGCTGCGACCTGACCGGCGGCTTTTCCCTTTTGCGGGAGGAGCGGGGGCAGATCGACGATACTTATGTGATCCCCGCCTTTAAGAAGGCGCAGTGCCGCGACCATGCCAACACCCTTTCGCTGCATTTGCGCAATGCCGAAGGCTGCCTGACGGTGGAAGCCCGCGCCTACGACGACGGCGCAGCCCTGCGCCTGCGGATGGACGGGGTGGGGGACTGCTGTGTGCTGGGCGAGACCACCGGCTTCGACATTCCCAAGACCGCCGGGCAGGTGTACGGCATGAAGTACACCTTCTCCTACGAGGATCATTACCACCCCATCCCGTTGTGCGACATGGCGCAGAACAACCTTGTGTTCCCTGTGCTGGTGGATTGCGGCAGGGGCATTTGGGCGCTGTATGCCGAGGCGGCGGTCTTTGGCGATTACGGCGGCAGCACCCTCTGCGCTGCCGAGGCGGATCCCTCCACGCTGCTGGTTCGGCAGGCCCCGGATCAGCTGGGCGGCACCCAAACCCGGTTGCCCCTTGCCACCCCGTGGCGTGTGGTGCTCTGCGGCGACCTGAACGCCATTGCCACCTCCAACACGCTGGAAAACCTGAACCCGCCCTCCATCGTGGAGGATCCCTCCTTCATCCGTCCGGGTACTTCTGCCTGGAGCTGGATGACCGAGAACGATTCCACCAAGGATCCCGTGCGCTGCCGGGAGTATGTGGATTACGCCGCCGCCATGGGCTTTGACTACTATCTGGCGGATGGCGGCTGGCCCGGCACGGTGGATATCCCCGAGCTGGTGCGCTATGCGGAGCAGAAGGGCGTCAAGATCTGGATCTGGGAGCACAGCGCAGCCATCCGCTCGCCGGAGATCGCCGAGGAAAAGCTGAGCCTGTGGGCATCCTGGGGCGTGGTGGGCGTCAAGATCGACTTTTTCGAATCCGACGGCGCGCACCGGGTGGAGCAGTACGATTATCTGGCGAAGATCGCCGCAAAGCATAAGCTGATGGTCAACTTCCACGGCTGCATGAAGCCTGCGGGCGAGAGCCGCACCTGGCCTCATGTGATGACCCGGGAGGGCGTGATGGGTGGGGAGTACCTGCAGAATTTCTCCACCTTCCTGCCCGGCGGACCGGATGCCGCCCACAACTGCACGTTGCCTTTCACCCGCAACGCCATGGGCCCCATGGATTACACGCCCGTGTGCTACAACACCTATCTGACCGGCACCACCGATGCCCATCAGACGGCGCTGACGGTGATCTTTACCAGCTACATCCTGCACATCGGCGAGGGGGCGGAAAAGGTGCTGGCGCATCCTGCCCGCCCCTTCCTGAGCCGGGTGCCCGCCGCATGGGACGAGACCCGTGTGCTGGAGGCGTATCCCGCCAACTTTGTGACCATGGCGCGCCGCAAAGGGGATGTATGGTATCTGGGCGGCATCTGTGCCCGCCGCCCCCGCAATGCCAAGGTACACTTCGATTTTCTGGAGGATGGCGCACCCTACACCGTCACCCTCTATGCGGATGATCTGAGCGACGAGCGTCCCTTCGATGTGGCGGAGGGGGCTCTGCCTGCGCCGGATGCCGCGCTAGTGGCGCAGCTGGAGGCCATGAGCCAGCGTCCCGCCCATCATCAGCATGATATGCACCTGATGCGGATCGAGCAGCTGACCGTGCGCAAGGGGGATGTGGTGACCGTGCCCATGAGCGTGAACGGCGGTTTTGCGATGGTGGTGGAGAGGTAAAAAAGTGAATAGAACGACCCGCCCCCGGAGAACAGTTGGTTTCTCCGGGGGTGGGTTTTTGGTGCTGTGTGTTGTGGGGGACATAGCATAGACCGTTATGGCAATATGTGGTACAATACAAATATTCTGAAAAGGGCGCAAATTGAAAATCGAATTTGTATAATTGGATATCGAAAGGGGTTATAGGCAAGGATCAGAGTTGATTGGAGGTGTTCTTACGCTATACATAACCCATAAAAAAGCGAATGGAGAATATCAGAAGTTGTTGGATCATTTGCTGGGTGTGGCAGAACTGGCAAAACAGTTTGCTGCACCATTTGATGCCAGCGAACATGCTTACCGTACCGGACTTCTACATGATGTAGGAAAATACAGCCCGGCAGCCCAACGGCGGCAAAATGATCCGGAACATACTTCTCTGGTTGACCACTCAACGGCAGGTGCGCAGGTGGCGCAGAATCTATATCACGACACCAGTGCAGCTGCTGCTATTGCCGGCCACCATGGCGGCTTGTTGAACTGTGGGAGCAGGGCCTGCGAAGATGGGACTCTGATGGGGCGTCTCCAGAAAAAGTTAGATGGTCCACTTGACTCGTCGGCGTGGAAAACGGAGGTTTTTCCGCAGCAGCAGATGTATATGCCATCGTGGCTGCACTCACTTTCTAAGAAAAAAGGTCTGTACTCGCTGTCAGTTTATATAAGAATGTTGTTTTCCTGTCTGGTGGATGCGGATTATCTGGATACAGAAGCCTTTATGTCTGACGGAAAAACGGAACGGGCAGTCTCACTGCCGCTTTCTGCTTTGATGGAACGGCTACAGCAACATGTTCAGCCGTGGCTTGACTCTGCATCGTCTGCTTTGAATATGAAAAGGAACGAGCTTCTGCGGAGATGCATGAAAGGTGATGAATCGTCAAAGGGATTGTATACAATGACAATTCCAACCGGTGGTGGAAAAACGGTAGCCTCGTTGGCGTTTGCTTTGTCGCATGCAATTCAGCATGGTTTGACCCGGATTATTTATGTGGTACCGTATACAAGCATAATTGAGCAGAATGCGCAATGTTTTCGAGAGATCGTTGGAGAAGAAGCAGTATTGGAACACCACTCCAATATCAATTTTGATGACACTGACGAAAAATCTATGAGATCGGCAGCGGAGAATTGGGATGCCCCTATTATTGTTACTACTGCTGTCCAGTTTTTTGAATCGCTGTACTCCAATCAAACTTCCAGATGCCGTAAACTCCATAACATATCCAATTCGGTAATCATTTTTGACGAGGCACAGATGCTGCCTGTACCGTACTTGAGGCCTTGTGTGAATATGATCGCAGAACTGGTGGAGCATTATGGTTCAACAGCTGTATTGTGTACTGCCACACAGCCAGCCCTTGATAGCTTGATTGCCAATTATGCACCCGAATTGGCATGCAAGGAGATTACAGAAAACACGGGTGAGCTATATACATTCTTCCGGCGTACGAAGTTTTGCTGCGAAGGCGTTTTCAGCGAGGAAGCTTTGGTCGAGAACTTGCTCCACTCTCAACAGGTGTTGTGTATTGTTAATTCGCGCAAAAGGGCAAACGAACTGTACCAAATGCTGGGGCAGCAAGGGCGTTTTCATCTTTCTACGCTTATGACACCAGAGCATAGAAGCAGAACGCTTAAAAAAATAAAAGAACGGCTGAATAAAGGATTGGTATGCAGGGTAATATCCACAAGTTTGATAGAAGCGGGTGTGGATCTGGACTTCCCTACTGTATGGCGTGAAGAGGCAGGTCTGGATTCTGTGCTGCAAGCAGCTGGTCGTTGCAACAGAGAGGGAAAACGCCCGTTGGAAGAAAGCCTTGTGCATGTTTTCCGATTTGGTGAAAGACCACCGAAAATGTTTATGCAGAATATCACCGCGCTGAACAAGGTGTTGGATAGGTTTGAAGACATTGCTACACCGGAAGCGATCACATACTATTTCCGGCAATTGTTGTTTATGGTCGGGGAAGACGCCTTGGATACCAACGGGATCGTTGATAAGTGTACAAGACTAGCTTTCAGAGATGTTAAGGAGAGTTTCCGTATTATTGACGATGAAACGATACCGGTTTATATACCAACCGTAAATAACGCGCATTTGCTTCAAGCGCTTCGTGATCAGACGATCTCTCGTTATGGTCTGCGAGAACTTGGCAGAGATGTGGTCAATGTTTATTCTCAGCATTTTGAGATGCTGCGCGGATATATGTACTGTTCCAAGGATGATAGTTTTGGAATTCTACAGGATGCAGATCGGTATGACGAGGAATGCGGGTTGCTTTTGGAACCGTCAACGGGTATGAAGTGGTTTCCGTGAAAAAAGCAACACGCGGAGAATGCTATATATTCTCCGCGTGTTGCAACAAATAAAATTACTGTTTCAACCCACTGGTGCATACCAGACATCAAGATGGTATCATAACAGCACAAACAAGTCAACATATAAAATTACTGAAAAAAATATATTGAATTGATGAAGAACGTGTGGTAAAGTAGCCTTGTCTGGTGAATGTGTTTCGAACAATACCGGGTGGCATGAAGCGGTATAAGAAAACTCAATAGAATTATTGGAGGTGAAATGGTTGTCGATCAGAATGGAAATCTGGGGAAACGAGGCATGCTTTAGCAGACCGGAGATGAAAACCGAACGTGTAAGCTACGATACGATTACTCCAAGCGCAGCACGCGGGATAGTGGAAGCAGTGTATTTTCATCCGGGACTTAGATGGTATATAGATCGTATCTATGTATTGTCGCCCATTCGTTTTACGAATTTGCGCCGCAACGAAGTAAGGTCTAAAGTTTCACACATGAATGCGCTAAGCGCAGCCAATAGAACGAGTCAGAATCTCTATCTTGTTACTGCAAATGATATTCAGCAACGCGCCTCGCTGATGCTGCGGGATGTACACTATGTTATTGAAGCGCACTTTGAGATGACGGACAAAGCGACCCCATCCGACAACCCGGGTAAATTTCAGGATATCATCAAACGCCGCCTGCGGCGGGGGCAATGCTACAGCCAGCCATATCTGGGGTGCAGGGAATGCACAGCTCATTTTGCCCTTTGGGAGAAGAACGAGATCCCAACCATACAAGAAACCCGCGATCTTGGGTGGTGCCTGTACGACATGGATTACAGCGACCCACAGAATATTGTGCCAATGTTCTATAGGGCGCAGATGGTCAATGGTGTGATCGATTGCCGGAATTGCGAGGTGGTAAGATGATCCTTCAAGCGTTGGTGGAGCTATATGAAGCTCTTGCCGTCAAAGGAATTCTGGAACAGCCGGGTTGGTCATCTGCCAAGGTGGCATGGGGGCTTGAACTGGACGAAACAGGAAGGCTGCTCTATTGCTTGCCGCTGCAACGGGAGATTGTCAAAAACAAGAAGGTGGTTACTGTTGCACGAGAGATGAAGGTGCCCACACCGGTTAAGCGTACGGTTGGTATCGAAGCCAATTTCCTTTGTGATAATTCGTCGTATGTACTAGGTGTGGATGTAAAGGGAAAGCCCGAACGTACATTGCGGTGCTTCGGGGCATTCAAGGACAAGCAGCACAGATTGCTTGATGGATGCAGCCATCCCGCCGCCGTAGCACTGTTGAGGTTTCTTGATGACTGGAAGCCGGATGCGGCATTGCAGCAGCCCGTGTTGAAGGAGCATGTGGATGATATCATAAAGGGCGGCAATCTGGTGTTTGTGTATGAGGGCGCATTCGTACATGATATACCCGAAATAAGAAGCATCTGGCAGGCTGCATATTCAGACGAGGAAAACGCGGTGTACCGGCAGTGTCTGGTAACAGGAAAAACGGCGCCTGTGCAGATCCTCCATCCCAGCATAAAGGGTATACCGGGTGCCCAATCTTCTGGAGCATCGCTTGTATCCTTCAATGCACCGTCTGCAGAATCGTATGGGTGTGACGAATCGCAGGGGCTTAATGCTCCCGTAAGCACTTATGCTGCGTTTGCATATGGCGCTGCCCTTAACTATCTGATAAGCAGCGAAAAACACCACCTTCGCATCGGCGATACCACCGCGGTATTCTGGGCAGAGGACGGGCAGGAAGTATATGCGGAGTATTTGCACGATATGATGGGAAGCAACAATATGGACGATGGGTCGCTTCTCGGCACGCTGAATGCTATTGCCGACGGCAAGAATATCGCTTGGAACAATTTGCCACTGGAGGCTTCCAACCGGTTCTATATTTTGGGGCTTGCCCCAAATGCTGCCCGTCTTTCTGTGCGATTTTTCCTGTGTAATACCTTTGGTGAACTGATGCGGAACATTCAAGTGCATCAGACGGCATTGGACATTGTTAAACCGCTTTACGACCATTGGAACGAACTATCCGTGTGGTGGCTGCTGAATGAGACGGTAAACCAGAACTCTCGAGATAAGCAGCCGCATCCGCAGATGGCGGGAGATCTGATGCGGGCAATATTGCAAGGCGAAGCGGTTCCGTACCCAACCACATTGTTCAGTCAGGTTCAGCTACGAATTCGGGCAGAAAGAAAGATCAGCCGGGGAAGAGCTGCCATTATCAAAGCTTTTCTGTGGCGAAATAAGAGCTTTTTACACAAGGAGGTTTTGACCGTGCAATTGAACGAGGAGACCAATTATCTACCCTATCTGCTGGGTCGGCTGTTCTCGATACTGGAAAACCTGCAGGAAAAAGCCAACCCCGGCATTAATGCCACCATTAGAGACCGGTATTTCAATTCTGCTACCGCAACACCTGCTATCGTTTTTCCAACGCTGATCCGATTGGCTCAGGCGCACCTTAAAAAACTGTCTGCCGGAGATAAAACGTATTTTGACAGGCAGATAAGAAAGATTATGGAGAAAATTAGCGAAAGTTATCCGGCGCGGTTGTCGCTGCATGATCAGGGTGTATTCCAACTTGGTTATTATCATCAAACACAGAGCCGTTTTATCAAAAAGGAGGAGAAAGAAAATGTCTGAAGTGATTCGTAACCGCTATGATTTCGTTGTTTTGTTTGATGTTGAAAACGGTAACCCGAACGGCGACCCCGATGCCGGCAATATGCCCCGTATCGACCCCGAAACCAACTGCGGCATCGTAACAGATGTATGCCTGAAACGGAAAATTCGCAACTATGTGGAAACCTTGAAAGAGGATGAAGAAGGGTATGCCATCTATATCAAGGAGGGTGTGCCGCTGAACCGGAGCGATGTGGGAGCCGGGGACGAATTGAATGTGAAAGAAGAACTCGCTTCTCTCTCCGGGGCTTCTAAGGAGGAAGCCAAAAAGATCGGTGCCAGAATGAAGAGCAAGGATCCGCGCATCGACGAAAAACTGCGGGATTATATGTGCAAGCACTTTTTCGATGTACGTACCTTTGGTGCCGTAATGACAACCTTTATGAAGGCGGCCTTGAATTGCGGGCAGGTACGTGGGCCTGTGCAGCTTGGCTTTGCGCGTAGTGTAGACCCTGTTATGCCGCAAGAGGTAACGATTACCCGTATGGCGATCACCACTGAAGCCGATGCTGCCAAAAAAGATACGGAGATGGGGCGTAAATTTGTGATCCCTTATGGCTTGTACCGGACAGAAGGTTTTGTTTCGGCAAATCTTGCCAGAAAAACCACCGGTTTTACCGAGGAAGATCTTTCCCTTTTGTGGGATGCCATCATCAATATGTTTGAAAATGACCGTTCTGCGGCACGTGGAAAAATGGCTGTTCGGGAACTGATTGTCTTTAAGCACGAAAGCGAGCTGGGCAACGCACCAGCGTGGAAGCTGTTTGATAAAGTGCATGTTGAACGGAAGGAAGGTGTGCAGCCTGCCCGCAGCTATCATGATTATACTGTTACGGTTGATACAGAACAACTTCCGGAGGGTGTTACCTGTGTAAGAATGCTGTAACCGATGTGCACGGCGGGCTGCTGTTACAGATAACGAGTTGTCTTGCGGTGCGAACCTTCGGCGAACGTGAAAAGTGCAGGAGGTTCGCACCGATCAAACAGCCATTTTGGTGCAAAACGGTTGTTTGAAGCAGGAGTATCAGTGCTTCTGTGCTTTGGCTTGTAGGCGATTTTGTAAAGGATGATGAAAAAGGAACAACTGGTTTTGTTTATCATTACAGTCTCTCTCCGCGAGGAGAGAGTGGGTTGAAATAAGCTGGGCTTTATTGACGGGCAGATGCGCTCCAGTCTCTCTCCGCGAGGAGAGAGTGGGTTGAAATTTGGCGAGGATGATCTTTCCCGCCTTACGGCAGATGTCTCTCTCCGCGAGGAGAGAGTGGGTTGAAATTCGTTTGAGATGAGCGATGATCAGTACGCTGCCCGGTCTCTCTCCGCGAGGGGAGAGTGGGTTGAAATGGCATGCTGTGGCGTGCGTGTGAATCCGAAACGAGTCTCTCTCCGCGAGGAGAGAGTGGGTTGAAATTGCTTCGCCTGAGATGCCTGCAGACGGTAAGCCTGTCTCTCTCCGCGAGGAGAGAGTGGGTTGAAATGATTGGGAAGCCTTTGAACGCCGATTAAAGCAAGGGTCTCTCTCCGCGAGGAGAGAGTGGGTTGAAATACCATCAGGCATATGGCTAAGTTTTTGTGCGTGGTCTCTCTCCGCGAGGAGGGAGTGGGTTGAAATATCGTAAGCCGTTTCGGCACTGCCGGTGCAAAGCCGTCTCTCTCCGCGAGGAGAGAGTGGGTTGAAATAAGTTGGCGAGGCTGTTGGGGTGTGTGCCACGGGGGTCTCTCTCCGCAAGGAGAAAGACTTACCATTTTCATAATACCAAAACGGGGGCGGCATCTAACCGTCCCCGTTTTGGTATCATACGAATCAAAATGATCTTTATCAGGATGTGTATGCGAATGACTTGAAATAAAACGGCTGCAGCCCGTCTTACATCCCCTCCACGACCGCCACAGCCCTCGTCAGAATCTCCTCGCACCCGCCGCCCTGGGCAAAGTCCGGTCGGCCGCCGCCTTTGCCGCCCAGAGGCTGGGCGCACTCCCGGAGCAGCTTGCCCATGTCCGCATCCACATCGGCGGAACGTCCGAAGACATACACCGCGCTGTCGCCGGTCTTCGCGCCCATCAGGGCGATCACCCGCGGCTCCTGGATCAGGCGGGATACCAGCAGCTTGAGGGAGGCGGCGTCCGCATCCGCAAAGCCGCAGATCAGCTTTGCGCCGCAGGGCAGGGCGGGGGCGGTCTTCAGCATGGTGGGGATGCGGGCAAAGAGCATGTCCTGCTTCATCCGGGTAATGGTGATCTCCGCATTGCGCAGCCGCTCCTGCAGGGCGGCGATGGATTCCCCCAGCCCTTCCGCAGTGGTGGAAAGCTGCTGGGAGGCGGTGCGCACCGCATCGTGGCAACGCTGATAATCGGCAAAAGCCCGCTGCCCCGCCAGAAAGCTGACCCGCATCTTACCCCGGGCAGGCGCGACCGACAGGATCTTGACCAGCCCCAGCTCTCCCGCATTGCGGGGATGGGTGCCGCCGCAGGCCACCATCTCATCATCGCCGATGGCAACGATGCGCACATGCTCGCTCACCGTGGGCTTCTTGCGCAGGGGCAGGGCTGCCAGCTCCGCCTCCTCCGGGAACCAGCAGCGGATGGGCACATTGCGCCGGATGTGCTCGTTCACATCCTCCTCGATCCGCCGGATCTCCGCGTCCGTGATGCGGGTGGCGCCCTCCGGCATGGCCACATCGATGGTGGAAATATCACTGCTGATGTGCAGCCCGATGGTCACCCCGCCCATGAGCCGGTGCAGCGCCCCGGCGATCATGTGGTCGCCTGCATGCTGCTGCATGTGGTCAAGGCGGCGCGCCCAGTCGATGCGCCCCTCCACCGTATCCCCCTTGGCAAGGGGTCTGTCCACCGTGTGCCAGACCAGCCCGTCCTCCACGTTCACATCCAGCACCCGGGCATCGCCAAGGGTGCCGGTATCGTACGGCTGCCCGCCCGAGGTGGGGTAGAAGGCGCTGCGGTCCAGCAGCACAAGATAGGTATCGTCTTTGGCAAAACAATCCAGCATCGTTGCATGAAATTGGGTCAGGTATGCGTTATCATAGTAGAGCCGTTCGGTCATGTTCGATCCCCTCCGGGAATATGATACAGGATGGAGAACGGTTTTGGCAACCAATGGTTTGTCCCGCTGTTGCGAAATACAGAAATTCGAAAAATAGCATTTCCACAGTCGGCAAAACATGGTATACTGTAGTTGATCTATCCTGAGCAAAGGAGAATCGTTATGAAAAAGAAAGTACTGGTTGCCGTCTGTCTGCTGATGGTCTTCTGCCTGCTGCCGGTGCAGGGTCTGGCGCTGCGGGTGGGCGTTATCGCCCGCGTTACCAGCCCCGGCACGCTGAATGTGCGCATGGGCCCTGGCACCGATTACGGCGTTGTGGGCATTGTAAAGCCCGGCTATATCTACGTTTACCTCGGCACGGAGAACGGCTGGAACCATATCGTTTACGAAAACGGTATTACGGGCTACATCTCCGGCAACAAGAGCGCGCTGGAGATCGGTCTGGTGCCCGATGAGTACAGCTGCGATATGTTCGCCGAAGCCTATGTGCGCATCACCCATACCGCAACGCTCAACATCCGCAGCGGTCCCGGCAAGGAATACCCGGTCATCGCCATCGCCAATCCGCAGGATGCCTACCCCTACATGGGCCCTGCCAACGGCTGGTATGCCGTGCAGCTGGATGACGGGCAGATCGGCTATGTGGCCGCCAACCGCAGCGAGGTGGAAATGTGGGGCGTGTACGACGATGAGGGTACGTTCCACTACATCACCCTGCCGGAGCTTCAGGCGCTGTATATGCAGTAAACGCACACGGCATCGTGTGCGGACAGCCGGGCGGCATGCGCCGACGGCATGATATGACCAAATAAGCAAAGGAGAATTGCTATGAAACGGAAGTTGCTTGTCGCCATCTGTCTGCTGATGGTTTTCTGCCTGTTGCCCATGGAGGGCATGGCTCTTCGTCTGGGCAACGTGGTACGCGTTACCAGCTCCGGCACGCTGAATGTGCGCAAGGGCCCCAGCACCGATTACGGTACCGTCGGTTCTGTTAAGCCCGACTATATCTACATCTACCTCGGCACCGAAAACGGCTGGAACAAGATCGTTTACTCCGAGGATGTGGTGGGCTATATCTCCGGCAACAAGAGCGTTGTGGAAGCCGGTCTGGTGCCCGACGAGTACAGCGACGGTCTGTTCGCCGAAGCCATTGTACGCATTACCCACACCGCCACGCTGAACATCCGCAAGGGCCCCAGCAAGGATACCAAGGTGGTCGCCATCGCCAACCCCAAGGATACCTACAAGTACATGGGCCCCGCCAACGGCTGGTACGCCGTGCAGCTGGAGGACGGCACCATCGGCTATGTGGCTGCCAACCGCAGCGAAGTGGAATTTCTGGGCGTTTACGACGAGAACGGCAACTTTACGCAGGTAACCCCTACGCCTTCTCCCACGCCTAAGCCCACCCCCAAGCCCACTGCCACTCCCGTACCCACCCTGCCGCCTACTGTGCCGCCCACCCTTGTGCCCATCGTAACGGCGGTGCCCACGGCATACTATCCCACCGCCACCCCCGTGCCGCTGTACACCGTGCCCCCGGTAATGCCTCAGGGCTCCGTTCCCTGCCAGCATTGCAGCAATACCGGTGTCTGCACCACCTGCAACGGCTTCGGTGCGGTCTATACCAACGGGCAGACCTCTTTGGTCTATTGCCCCACCTGCTATGGCAACGGTCGTTGCCTGCACTGCAGCGGCTCCGGCCGTCAGGCTGTGCAGTGGTAAGCCAAACAGCATAACCTGCGGGCTGCGCTTTTGCGCAGCCCGTTTTCATTTGCACCGGCCGCTGCTTTGTGTGGGCTTTTGTTGTTTTCTGTCGGTTTTGCCGTTGCCAGCTGCAGGCATGTGTGCTATGATGGCATGCGGAAAAATGCTTCCCGTAGCGGGATGCACAGAAGAAGCGGAGGGCTTTTTACGGAAGTGATCGGCATTCTGGTGGCGGTAACCGCCATCGCAGGCGTGGTTGGCACAGGTATCGGCGGTTTGATCGGCGCACTTTTGCAGAAGGATTCCAACCGGATGGTCAGTCTGCTGCTCAGCTTTGCGGGCGGCGTAATGCTCAGCGTGGTGTGCTTCGACCTTGTTACCGAAGCCATCGATACCGGGGTGGGCGTGGGGATCGTGATCGCTGCCATCGCTGTGGGCGTGGCAGTTATTTTCCTGCTGAACCACTGGATCGACAAGCGCACCAACCCGGAGGTGCCTCATATTGACGAGAACCATCCCAAAACGGCAGACGATCTGAACGAATTGATCCACAGCGACCATTTCGAGCAGCACTATGCCAAGAAGGACAACAAGTTTGCCATGTTTGTCGCCGGTGTGGTGATGGCCTGCGCCATTGCCCTGCACAACGTGCCCGAGGGCATGACCATCGGCGCATCCTATGCCAGCAACGGCGGGGCTATGGGCAGCGCAGCCATCGTTCTGGCGGTGCTGATCGGTCTGCACAACATTCCCGAGGGCATGGCGGTTTCCGTGCCCCTGATCAGCGGCGGCATGACCAAGTGGAAAGCCGTACTGATGACTGCTTTTTCCGGCGTGCCCACCATTCTGGGCGCACTGCTGGGCTTCTGGCTGGGCGATATCGGCGCCATGGGTCTGGCGCTGAGCCTTGGTTTTGCCAGCGGCGCCATGCTGTATGTGGTCTTTGGCGAGATTCTGCCCCAGGCGATCCTGATGTACCACAGCAAGCTGCCTGCCTTTTCTGCCATTATCGGCATGCTGGTGGGTATTCTGATCATTTACGTGTAACGACGGGGTTGTTTGTGGGCTCTGCCGTTGCCCGGCAGGGGAGACGAAGAGAAGCGCGTGCGCAGTGCGCATAACGCCAAAGGGGCCGGCGACCCGGAGTCGACAAATGCTTGTCGATAAACCAATGCTTTCCGGTTCAAGCCGCGCATCTTGCGCCTTCGGCGCTCGCTGTGCTTGTAGGAAAGCGCTGCGGCGCAAGGCTTGTGGGCTCCACCCACACCCGGCAGGGGTCTGAGACCCCTGCACCCCGCATTTGTATGAGAAAACCCGCCGCAGCGTATCGTCGCTGCGGCGGGTCTGTTTTTCGGGGATATCAGGCTTCCTCCGCCATGCCGTGCTTTTCCTTCAGCAGTTTCTTTGCGCTGGAGATGCGCACGCACAGGGTAAAGATCTTCATGGCGGTCTCCAGATCGGCGAGGCAGGGGTAGGTGGGGGCAATACGGATGTTGCTGTCCTGCGGGTCGTTGCCGTAGGGCCAGGTGGCGCCTGCGCCGGTCATGGTCACGCCGGCTTTCTTGGCGCGGGCTACGATATCTTTGGCGCAGCCGGGCATGCTGTCGAACAGGATAAAGTAGCCGCCCAGCGGCTTTGTCCAGCTGCCGATGCCCAGCCCCTCCAGATCCTTTTCCAGAATGGCTTCCACCGTCTCAAACTTGGGACGGATGATATCGGCATGCTTGCGCATGTGCTCCACCATACCGTGGATGTCCTTGAAGAAGCGCACGTGGCGCAGCTGGTTCACCTTGTCGTGGCCAATGGTCTGGTGGCGCAGATAGGTGAGGAAATCCTCCATATTGTTGGGGCTGGTGGCGATGGCGGCAATGCCGCTGCCCGGAAAGGTGATCTTGGAGGTGGAGGCAAATTTGTACACCAGATCCGGATTGCCGGCGCGCTTGCACTCGGCAAGGATCTCGATCAGGTGATCCTGATGGTGGTCGTAGAGGTGGTGCATGCCGTAGGCGTTGTCCCAGAAAATGCGGAAGTCCGGCGCGGCGGGCTCCAGCCGGGCAAAGCGGCGCACGGTCTCGTCCGAATAGGAAATGCCCTGAGGGTTGGAATACTTGGGCACGCACCAGATGCCCTTGATGGTCTCGTCTTCGCTGACCAGCTTTTCCACCAGATCCATGTCGGGGCCTTCGGGGGTCATGGGGATGGGGATGTTCTTGATGCCGAAATATTCGGTGATCACAAAGTGCCGGTCATACCCGGGCACGGGGCAGAGGAACTTGACCTCCGGCAGCTTGCACCAGGGAGTGTTGCCCATCACGCCGTGGGTCCATACCCGGCTGATGGTGTCGAACATCACGTTCAGGGAGGAGTTGCCGTAGATGATGATGTCCTTGGGGTTGTTTTCCATCATATCGCCCAGCAGCTCCCGGGCTTCCTGGATACCGGTCAGCTGACCGTAGTTGCGGCAGTCGGTACCGTCCTCGCAGGTAAGGTCGGAGGCGGAATCCAGCACGTCCATCATGCCCATGGAAAGATCCAGCTGCTCCTGGCAGGGCTTGCCGCGGCTCATATCCAGCTGCATGCCCAGCGCCTGCACCTTCTTGTATTGCACCTTCAGTTCTGCCAGCTCGCTTGCCAGCTCGGCAGATGTCATTTCAATATAAGGCTTCATAAATCCGTATCCTCTCTGTTTGCGTAGGTAAGCCGCCCCGGTGAGATAGGTTCCCACCGAACAGCCGATTTATTATACCAAGCCCTTCACGTTCTAACAATATGCAGACGGTACGGTTTTTGTTCTGCTTTTGGTCTCGCTCCTGTCCTGCTGCCGTTGGTTGACCGGGCTGTGTGCCCATGGTATCATGGGGCTGTCGAAACCCTGTAAAGGAGGGCTTCATATGCTGAAAGCCGCTTTTTTCGATCTGGACGGCACCCTGCTGGATGAGGAGAAGCGTATCCCCGCCTCTGCCCGGGAGGCGATCCTGCATTGCCGGGCGCAGGGGGTGCGCATGTATATCGTTACCGCCCGTTCCCCAAGGCTGAACAAGACCCTCGGCTGGACAGACGGGGAGTTTGCCCTCTTTGACGGGGCCATCCATTCCAACGGCGCAACGGTGCGGCTGGGGGACGAGCTGACCCATTGCTGCCTGCACCCGGAGGCGGTGCGGCGGGCCTTACGCCATGTATGGGAATGCCCGGGGGCGGAGATGTCCCTGCATATGGCGGGGGACGACCACGCCTTTACCTTTGCCATGGAGGGCGAGCGGCTGGAACGCTGGCAGCTGAAGCCGGAGAATGTGTTTCCCATCGATGAGGCCTCCATCTGCCGCACCCTGAAGGCGCTCATCTATCACGGCGACCTGAAGGAGGAACGCCCGCCCCTGCCCCCGGAGCTGGGCGAGAGCATTACCGCCGACTGTGCAGGGCTGGCGCGGGTGCTGTTGACCGATCAGGGGCGCACCATCCAGCTTGCGCCGCTGGAGGCAGGCAAGCTGCAGGCGGTGGAGCGCATCCGGCAGCAGCATGGATGGACGCCGGAGGAAATCGTTGTTTTCGGTGACGATCTGAACGATCTGGAAATGATCGCCCACTACCCGCGCAGCATCGCCATGGGCAACGGGCACGGGCAGGTAAAGGCCGCCGCCGGGTACGTGACCGCCGCCAATACCGATGGCGGCATTGCACAGGGCTTGCGCTGGGCGATGGGGGAGGAGTGACGGAATTTGTTCTCCCAATGTTTTTTGCAAAGCTCCATTGACAAGCTTTCCCGCCTTGTGCTATGATCCGTATTGTAATTGAATACCTATCCCAAAGACGATGACGAAGACGGCCGAAACGGACGCTTTCAGAGAGCCGGTGGTTGGTGCAAACCGGCAGCAGAGGTTTCAAGTGCTTATCCCTTCCGAGTCGAAGATCCGAAACTGTCAAGGAGTAAGGTCTTCCGTGAGGCTGCGTGAATGCACAGGGTTTGCCAGAACCCGTTGAGTGGCAGCAGTTGCTGCAATTTGAGTGGTACCGCGGATGTAACAACACCCGTCTCAAAGCAAGACTTTGGGACGGGTTTTTCTTTACGATCTACACAAGGAGGTATGCCCAGTGAACCAGTCCGGACAGCAAATTCAGGAGATCGCCCTTCGTATTCGTGAGATGCGGAACATTATGGGCTATTCCACAGAGGAAATGGCGCTGCGCACCCAGGTGAGCGAGCCCACGTATACCGAGTACGAAAACGGTCAGGTAGACCTGCCCTTCTCTTTTATCCACAAATGCGCCCTCGCTTTCGGCATCGGTCTGACCGACCTTTTGGAAGGTTCCAGCGCCCATCTGAGCAACTACACCGTTACCCGGAAGGATAACGGCATCACCACCGCCAAGGAGCGGGGCATCCGCATCCAGAACCTGGCGCCCATGTTCCGCCAGAAGATCGGCGAGCCCTACTGGGTGCGCTACGATTACCTGCCCGAGCAGCAGGATAAGCCCATCCAGCTGGCCACCCACGCCGGTCAGGAATTCGACCTGATCCTCAAGGGCTCGCTGAAGGTGCAGATCGGCGAGCAGGTGGAGATCCTCCACGAGGGCGACAGCATTTATTATGATTCCGCCACCCCCCACGGCATGATCGCCGTGGACGGCGAAGAGTGCCTGTTCCTTGCCATGGTTCTCCACGGCAAGAGCAGCGTCGCCCACGAGGTGCAGGAGAAGCACACCCCCGTATCCGATACCGATACCGACCTGTGCTGCCGGAAGTTCATCAAGGCTGTGGAGGACGAGAACGGTTCTCTGGTATCCATCGACTTTGAGAACGAGGATCAGTTCAACTTCGGCTTCGACATCGTGGATGCCGTTGCCCGCAAGGATCCCGAAAAGCTGGCCATGCTCCACATCTCCCGCACCAAGGAGGAGCGCCGCTTCACCTTCAAGGACATCAAGGATCTGTCCAACCAGACCGCCAACTACCTTACCTCTCTGGGGGTAAAGAAGGGCGACCGGGTAATGCTGGTTTTGAAGCGTCACTGGCAGTTCTGGCCCGCCATGACCGCTCTTTGCAAGTTGGGCGCCATCGCCATCCCTGCCACCAACCAGTTGCTGGCCCACGACTTTGAATACCGCTTCCAGGCGGCTGGCGTAAGTGCCATCCTGTGTACCGCCGATGGGGATGTGGCCCGTCAGGTGGAGTTGGCGGCAGCCACCTCGCCCACGCTGAAGACCAAGATCCTGGTGGGCGGCAGCCGGGAAGGCTGGCACGATTACAACAGCGAGTTCGGGCTGTTCAGCCGCCGCTATCTGCGCACCGACGATACCCCCTGCGGCAACGATCCCATGCTCATGTTCTTTACCTCCGGCACCACCGGATACCCCAAGATCGCGACCCACAGCTTCAAGTACCCGCTGGGGCACTACATCACCGCCAAGTACTGGCATTGCGTACACCGCAACGGCCTGCACTTTACCATTTCCGATACCGGCTGGGGCAAGGCGCTCTGGGGCAAGTACTACGGCCAGTGGCTGTGCGAGGGCGGCGTGTTCACCTACGATTTTGACCGCTTCGACGCTGCGGAGATCCTGCCCATGTTCGGCAAGCACAAGATCACCACGTTCTGCGCACCGCCCACCATGTACCGCATGATGATCAAGCAGGATCTGACCAAGTACGATTTCTCCTCTGTGGTGCGCGCCACCACCGCCGGCGAGGCGCTGAACCCCGAGGTATACTACCAGTTCGAAAAGCTGACCGGTCTGCAGCTGATCGAGGGCTTCGGTCAGACCGAGACCACCCTTTCCATCTGCAATCTGGTGGGGCATGCCCACAAGGTGGGTTCCATGGGTAAAGCCAGCCCCCTGTACGACATCCAGCTGCTGGATCCCGACGGCAATCCCGTGCCCACCGGTCAGAGCGGCGAGATCTGCATCCGCACCAGCGAAAAGGTTCCCTGCGGCCTGTTCCTTGGCTATTATCGGGACGAAGAAAAGACGGCTGCCGTGCTGCACGACGGCTGGTACCACACCGGCGACGTGGCATGGAAGGACGAGCAGGGCTACTTCTGGTATGTAAGCCGTGTGGATGATGTGATCAAGTCCTCCGGCTACCGCATCGGGCCCTTCGAGATCGAAAGCGTCATCATGGAGCTGCCCTATGTACTGGAGTGCGGCGTTACCGGCGCACCCGACGAAGTGCGCGGTCAGGTGGTCAAGGCCTGCATCGTGCTTACCAAGGGCACCGAGGGCACCGACGAGCTGAAGAAGGAGATCCAGAACTATGTAAAGCAGCATACCGCTCCCTACAAGTATCCCCGCATCGTGGAATTCCGGGACGAGCTGCCCAAGACCATCTCCGGCAAGATCCAGCGCAACAAGCTGTAACAGGCGATCTGCCCGCTCCGGCGAAATGCCGGGGCGGGTTTTTCCTGCCGTTGCCGAATGGCGCCTGTTATGCTTGAATATTGACTTTTCCTGCTGTAAGTGGTATCTTTTCCTGTGGAAAGAACCGGTACTGCTGCCGGGCTCCAGTAGAATAATCAGGAGGAATCATCATGAAAGCTACCAAGAAGTACATTGCTGAGTTTATCGGCACCCTCACTTTGGTTACCCTTGGCTGCGGCACCGCCATGCTGGTGGGCTGCAACGCTGCTGCCGGTTCCGGCTACCTGCTGACCGCTCTGGCCTTCGGTCTGGTGATCGTTGGCATGGCTTACTGCGTTGGCAACATCTCCGGCTGCCACATCAACCCCGCTGTTTCTCTGGGCGTGCTGATGAGCAAGGGCATGTCCGTGAAGGATTTCATCGGCTATGTGATCGCTCAGTGCCTGGGCGCTCTGGCCGGTGCCGGTCTGCTGGCTGCCATCTTCGGTCTGGGCGGCGTTACCGATATGACCGGTGGCTTTGGCTCCAACGGTCTGGCCGGTGTGGGCGGCAACGCTGTTGCCGGTCTGCTGGTTGAGATCGTTCTCACCTTCTTCTTCGTTCTGACCATTCTGGGCGTTACCTCCAAGAAGGCCGGTCACGGTTCCTTTGGCGGTCTGATCATTGGTCTGACCCTGGTTCTGGTGCACATTCTGGGCATCGGCCTCACCGGCACCTCCGTCAACCCCGCCCGCAGCTTTGGCCCCGCTCTGGTGGCGCTGTTCACCGGCAACGCTGCTCCCATCAGCACCCTGTGGGTGTTCATCGTGGGTCCCTTCGTTGGCGCTGCGCTGGCTGCCATCGTTTACAACTTCCTGGAAAAGGAATAAATGTCTGATACGCATTCCGTAACCGGAAGGCTGCGCCCTGCTCTCCCTGCGAGAGCAGGGCGTTTTTCATTGCATGCCGGGTCGGGTTTTGCTATAATGCAAGCATTCGAGGTGTTCTATGCGTATTTGGGAGGCGAGAAGCATGTTTACAGATAAAGTGGTGGTGGTCACCGGCGGGGTGCAGGGCATTGGCAAATGCATCTGTGATATGTTCAGGGCAGAGGATGCGCATGTCTGCGTGATCGATGTGCAGCCGAATGATTATTTTACCGGCGATCTGGCAGACAAGCAGACGCTGGAGCGGTTTGCGGAAAAGGTGATCGGCGATTACGGGCATGTGGACTGCCTGATCAACAACGCCGCACCGTTGTTCAAGGGGATCGGTGAATGCAGCTATGAAGAGTTTGAGTATGCCCAGCGGGTGGGTGTTACCGCTCCCTATTACCTGACGAAACTGTTCCTGCCTTATTTTGCAGAAGGGGCAAGCATCGTCAACATCTCCTCCAGCCGGGATCGTATGAGCCAGCCCCAGTCGGAAAGCTACACCGCCGCCAAGGGCGGCATCCATGCCCTGACCCACTCGCTGGCGGTCAGTCTCGGGGGACGGGTGAGGGTCAATTCCATCTCCCCGGGGTGGATCGATAATGCCTATACCGTCTACGAGGGCCCGGACGCGGTGCAGCAGCCTGCGGGCAGGGTGGGCAACCCCAGAGATATCGGGCATATGGTGCTGTTTCTCTGCTCAGAGAAGGCAGGGTTCATCACCGGCGAAAACATCTGTATCGATGGCGGCATGACCCGCCTGATGGTTTACCATGGCGACCACGGCTGGTCGCTGGAAAGGGAGTAAAAGCGCATGAAGAAGGCTCTTTATGTTTTCTGGCAGTGTACTTTCGGCATACTGCAGACCCTTGTGGGGCTTGCCCATCTGTTTACCTGCCTGCGCTGTCCCCATTTCTGGTACCACGGCGCATTGGTAACCCGCTGGCAGTACAGGGCGAGCGTATCGCTGGGGCTGTTTGTTTTTGTGACCGACGAAATGCCCTACTACGACCGGGTTGCCGGGCAGATGACCCGGCAGCAGCTTCAGCAGCGGCTGCTGGTGCATGAATATGGGCATACCATCCAGTCGCTGCTGCTGGGCCCTTTGTATCTGCTTGTGATCGGGGTTCCCTCCACGCTGTGGGGCTTTCTGCCGGGGCTTGCGAAGAAACGACGGGAACAGGGTATCTCTTACTTCAGCTTCTTTACGGAAAAGTGGGCGAATGCACTGGGGGAAAAGGTTACCGGCGAAACCTCCATGCAGCAGATGCTGATCGACTGATGAACGGTACGCACGGGGTTTGCCCGTGCGTTTTTATATATTTGACCGCTTTCAATGTGTGTAATGTCCCGTTTTGAAACAGAAAGAAAACGTTTTCGTTCTTGCGGCTTCACACCGCTTGTGATATAATGACAACCAACAACAAAAGCAGCGCAGTGAGGGCAGTGTATGAATAAGTATGAGCGCGACGTAAGCCGCATGGGCGTTTCTGTACTGTCTGAGGATTTTGCCAGCCCCTATACCTTTCGGGAGCTGGATTTCTTTGTGTGCGAATATGCCGTGGGGGAGGGCAAACTGCTCTATGGCAAGGGCGGTCTGCTGGCGAGCTACGGCATGGCTGTACCCGGACAGTTAGCGCAGCTCAGCGAAGCACCCGGAGCATGGCCGCTGGAAGCGGAATACCGGGAACAGGCGGCTGCATATTTTTCGGCCCTTGTCCAGTCGGTAAACGGCGAAAACGGTGCCCCCTCCCTGTTCGAAATGCTGGTGACCGTAGAGGGCAAACAAAGCTGGGTATGCGTCAGCAGCGCTATGATCGACCGGGAGCACCACCGTGGGCTGGAGATTCGCTTTATGCGGGTGGATAATGAAAAGCGGGAGCTGGCACGTCTGGTGGACCGCTCCGAGACCGACCCCCTGACCGGTGCGCTCAACCGTACGGGGCTGGCCAAGTGTATGCAGAAGTTTGCCGCCGATGGCAGAACCTATGCCTTTATTATGCTGGATGTGGACGGCTTCAAGCATTTTAACGATACCTACGGGCATCTGGCCGGCGATGCGCTGCTGACCCGTGTGGCGCAGAAGCTGTCCGACGGGCTGGAGGACGGCGACCTGATCGCCCGCGTGGGCGGCGACGAATTCGTCATTTGCCTGTACAACCCCAAAGAAAATGAGTCGGTGCAGCGTACTGCCCGTTATGTGCAGGAGGTTGTGCTGGAGGATATGCCTGCCAACACCCATCTGAGCGTCAGCATGGGCGTTGCCATCAGCCCCAGGGACGGTACCGATTTTGAAGAGCTGTACCACAAGGCCGATATTGCCATGTACAATGCGAAGCGGCAGGGAGGCAACGGCTGTCTTTTCTATGAATCCGATATGGTCATGCCTGGCATCAGCGAGGAGGACGCCCCCCGCGAAATCGGCAGGCAGCACCTGCTGGTCAAGTACGATACGGCTGCCGGACGCTTCGAATATGCGCCGGAGCTGGGCGGTGTGTTCCGTGCAACCTTCGACGGGCGCGCACTCTGGGATGTTCTGGAGGAAGATCGAGTAGCCCGGGCGGATACCGCGCTGCGCCTGAGGGAGACCATTCTGCAGGTGTGCAGTGAAAACGGTCAACCTGTGCTGTTTTCGGAGTACCTGCTCAAGACCGCCGACGGTATGTGGCGCTGGTTCCGGATCGGCGCGGTGCTGGCGGGCAGCGAACAGGTGGTTATTACCCTGAGCGATGTGAACGACGAGCTGCACGGTGCAAGGCATATGCCGGAGTATGACGGGCTGACCGGTTTGCCCGGGCATACCGCTTTTGCCCGCAAGGTGGAGCGGATTCTTACGGCAGACCCCACAGGTGCTGCCAACGGCGATTATGCCATGCTGTATTTTGATATTATCCGCTTCAAGGGCATCAACGACCGTTTTGGTGTCAGCGAAGGCGATAAGCTGCTGATGTATATTGCCAACGGTTTTGCTTCGCTGCTTCGTGCAGACGAAGCGGTCTGTCGCATCGTTTCGGATCGGTTTGCGCTGATGGTGCACCGCAGGGATGATCGGTTGATCCGGTTCGTGGAAACCTATTTCAATGCGCTGAAGCATTATCCTTTGAGCCATGAGATCATCAGCAATATGGGCATCTACCGCATCGACCGTACGGATCTGTCGGCGGATGCCATGCTGGATCGGGCCATTCTGGCGCAGAAGTCCATCAAGGGAAATTACGAGGTCAAGTACGCCTTTTATTCCGAAGATATGCGAAGCGCCATGCTGGGCGAGCAGGAGATCACCGGCGCGATGAACACTGCACTGGCGGAGCGGCAGTTCGTGGTGTACTACCAGCCCCAGTACGACCATTCCACCGGCGAGCTGATCGGCGCAGAGGCGCTGGTGCGCTGGCTGCATCCTGAGCATGGTCTGGTGCCGCCGGGACGGTTTATTCCCCTGTTTGAAAAGAACGGCTTTATTACCCGGCTGGATTTTTACGTGTTCGATCAGGTGTGCCGCTACCAGCGCAAGTGCATTGATGCGGGCATCAAGCCGGTGCCTATTTCCGTCAACCTGACCCAGTACGATATCTATCAGAGCGATTTTATCGATATTCTGGAAAGCAGCCGCCTCCGTTACGATGTACCGGTGGAGCTACTGCGTATCGAGATCACCGAAACGGCGGTGGTGGGCGATAACCGGCAGGCCTCCCGGGTGATCGAGCAGTTGCACCAGAAGGGCTATGTTGTGGAAATGGACGATTTCGGCAGCGGCTATTCCTCCCTGAATGTGCTCAAGGATATCGAACTGGATGTGCTCAAGCTGGATATGCGCTTCCTCAGCGGCGAAATGGAGACCAGCCGCAGCGGCAACATCCTCAGTTCGGTGGTCCGCATGGCCAACGGTCTGGAGCTGACCGTGATTGCAGAAGGCGTGGAGCGTTTGCAGCAGGCCGATTATCTGCGCAGCATCGGTTGTAATCTGGTGCAGGGCTATCTGTACCAGCGTCCCGTGCCGGAGACAGAGTTTACCACGATCCTGAAGCAATCCACCATCGGCAGTGCGGGCAAGCCCCTTCATCTGCTGGAAAACATGGATATGAACGCCTTCTGGAATCCCGATTCTCAGGAGACGCTGGTATTCAACCACTATGTGGGCGGGGCAATGATCTTTGACTACCGTGACGGCAGGATCGGCGCATTGCGGGTAAACCCCAAATATCTGCAGGAAATGAACAATGTGTTGCCGGAAAAGGATATTTTCCGCACAGACCTGCTCACCTATATGGATGAGGAAAACCGCCGGATCTACGAAAGAATGCTCAAGCGGGCGATCGACTCCAGGCAGGAGGAGGAGTGCGAGACCTGGCGGGACTGCGGTTGCGGCCGGGTCTGCGTACGCAGCACCGTGCGGCTGATCGGTTATTCCAAGGATGCTTATCTGTTCTATGAAGCCATCCGCAACATCACCGACGAGAAGAACGCCCTGCAGGAGGTGGTGCAGCGGGAAAACCTGTTCCGTGCCGCCAGCGAGCAGGTGAACATCTATTATTGGGAATACGATTTTGCCACCGGAAACATGATCCCCTGCCACCGCTGCAAGCGGGATCTGAACATGACGGACATCATGCCCAACTATCCCGAATCGGCTATCGAAATGGGCGTGTTCCCGCCGGAAACCGCAGACGCGTACCGCGCCTTTATCCGCAAGGTGGAGACCAGCGAGGGCAATTCGGAGATCGTTTTGCCCCTGACCAAGGACCGGGTGGTGTTCCGCATCCGCTATACCACCGTTTGCGACGAGAAGGGCAAGCCCTGCAAGGCTTATGCCTCTGCCGTACCGGTGTGAACCGCATAGAGAAAGAACCGCCGCATCCGTGAGGATGCGGCGGTTTTGGTTACTTCAGGGGAATGTAGATAGCGGTATCCCAGTCCGGCGTACCGTTGTTGCCGGTCATCCACACCAGATACACGCCCCGGGGTAGCGACCCCGTGTTGGAGCGGAAGGACGCGGAAACGTTGCAGAGAATGGGGCTGTCGGGACCCGGTCCGTTGCTCCAGCCGCCGCCGGAGTTGCCCATGCGCAGCGCAAGGGCAACGCTGTTGTCCTGCTTTGCCTGCTCGTACACATCCTCGGGGAATGCGTAGAAGAAGGTCAGATCTTCCGGCAGCCGGTCCTTCATCGCCGAGGGAGCGGGAACGGTGATGCAGCCTTCCAGCATGCCGCTGACCGAAGACAGGGTGAAGGAATCCAGCTCGAGGGAAAACAGATCGTTTTCATATGTGCCGGGCTGCGCCGATACCGTGGGGATGGCGGCGGTCTTCATCCGGATGGGGAAGGTGTATTCCTCGGAACCGATCTGCGCAAGAAGGGATGGGACGGTAGCCGAATCAAAGGGAATGAGCCGGCTTTCTGCAGACCCGCTGCCCGTCGCCGGGGAGGAAGGATCCAGAAAGGCTTCGTGGCCAAGAGCGGTAAGCCGCGCCGGATCCACGGGGCGGAAGACCTCCACCAGCACCGAAAACTCCGCTTCGTCTGTTGCCGTCAGGGCTGTGCGGGAGGGCAGGGACGGAATGCTGCCCTCTTCGGGGGCAGCGATGGCGGCGGTACTGCCCATTGCATTGTCCAGCGGATCGGGATAATCCGAAACGGCGGTAAAGGTGGCGTAGACAGTGGCTTCCTTGGGGAAAACCTGCCCATCCGCTTCGCCGCCGAGAAGTTCACCGGCGGAGCTTCCGTAGGGCAGCATAACGCTCTCGGCGATCAGATACTGCCCGTTCAGCTTGGCCTGACGGATGCGGTAGACCATGGGTTCATCGGTGGGGTTTTCCAGCGTCAGGCTGAGGCTGAGGGTGTTTCCGTCAAAGAGGGTCTCGTTCAGGGTAAGGGCGGAAAGCTCGTTGCGGCGGCTTTCGCCCGCGGTTTCTACAAGGGCTGCGATCTCGGCGGGGGCTTCGCTTCTGTCGGTTCGGAACAGCCAGCCGAGAATGTCGCCGTGCAGCAGCGTGGCGGCAACTGCGCCGGTAACCAGCAGCATCAGTACCGTGGCAAGGATCAGGACGGTGGACAGTTTCTTTTTCATGGGGGGATCTCCTTTCGCCTGCGTCAGAATCCGGTAGCGCAGGGAAGGGGTTTCTTCGATGCCCCGGGTGCAGTCGTCAACAGCGGCACGCACCCGATCCATGATCTCGTGATCATTTTTCATGTTCTTCCCCTCCTTCCAGTTCATTCTTCAGCTTTTGTTTGGCTTTGCGGATCCGGGTCGAAACGGCGGCTTCGGTAATGCCGAGCATCTGTGCGATCTCTTTCATCCGATAGCCTTCGTAGTAGTACAGCAGCACGACCTCCAGATATTTGGGGCTCAGCCGCATGATGGCAGTATTCAACGCCAGATGATCCGCAGTGGGCGGCGGGGTGGTGATGGGCAGACAGTCAATGGATACACGGGGGTCAATATAGCGGTACCATGCGCTGCGGCGCATATCTCTGCATTGATTGACGGCGATCCGGATGAGCCATGTTTTGACATGGCTGTCGCCGCGAAAAGAATCCATCTGGCGGTATGCCTTCAGAAAGGTTTCCTGTACCGCATCCTCTGCGGCGTTCCAGTCCCGCAGATAGAGGCAGCACAGCCGCAGCAGATCCTTTTCGTAAGCCTGGATCCATTGATCCAATCGCTCCAGTGGGGTTTGATCCGGCGCCTGAATCGCTCCCATGGATGATCACCTCCTTACCCAATTAGACGAAGGAAAGAAAAATTACTTAAATGATTCCAAGAAAAAATTGCCCGATAGCGGGCAATTGACAATATCCAGTCTCTACGGGCTGTTATACGCACCAATACTCCACATGCCGTGCTTCATAGCCCTCCGGCGGTGTGAGCCTGTCCAGCAACTGCCCGATCACCGATTCCGGCACGGCGGCGGCGCGGCTTTTGTTACGGCGCAGCTGCTCCTCCCAGCCGGTTTCCAGATACACGATGCGCACCCATGCGCCGTATTCCTCAAACAGCTGTACCAGCCCCGCGCGGATGGAGGGGGTCAGGTTGGTGGCATTGTACACAAAAGGCTGATGCGCCCGCAGGTACTCCCGGCATTTCTCCTGCCCGGCTTGCACCACAGGCCCCTGGGATGCCGTCGGGGGGATACCCATGGAAACGCGGAGGCTGTCCAGACTGACCATGGGCAGATCCGGGTGGTTCCGGGCGATCCATGTATCCTTGCCGGTACCGGGCAGACCGCAGAGAAGGATCACTTCGCCCCAGCGATCGTCGAACAGGGTCTGTCCGGGCCATACATTGCGCCCGGAAAGGTATGCGCGGGCGGTGTGGGCGGTGGCAAAGGGACGTGGGCTGTGCAGGCAGTCTGCCTCCTCGGCGGCAAGGGCAGCAAGGGCGACCTTTTCGGCGCTTTCGGCGGTGTCGTCGGCTTTGCGCCCCAGCACATCGGCCTGAGAGAGTGTGCACAGCCGTGCCAGTGTAAACAGGGGCAGCAGTTGCCCGTTGCTGGCCATTTTGGTAAGGCGCAGTTCGGGGGCGTTCCCTTCCAGCACCCGGGTGGGAATCATGTGGTAGCGCACCAGCAGGCAGATGGTTTCCCGCAGCTGCTGGTTTTCCGGCGTGCCGCAGAGCCCGCAGTCCACCCAGAGGAAGCGCCGCGCCATTCTGGCGCCCACGATGGCGTGGTTGGGCGATGTCCACTCCCCGTCCTCCAACACCGTGCAGGGGATCTTGCCGATGTCGTGCAGAAGAGCGGCAAGAAACAGCAGCTGCTGTACGGGCAGGCTTTCTGCCCGGTAGGCGGGCAAAGAGAGCAGCGTTTCACACACCATGCGGGTGTGGTTCCACACATTGCCCTCCCCATGCCAGCGGGGGTTCTGGAGCGTTTTTTCCAGATCGGCGGCAAAAGCGCCGTAGGCTGTCCGGGTAATGGCATCCCAGCGGATGGGCTCATCCGGGGTTCTGGGCAGGGCGTCCAGCAAAGCATTCCATTGGCTCATGGGCATTCCTCCAGAGAGGGCAGGTAAATGTCCTCGATGGGGCGGCAGAGCCGGTTGGGAATGATGGGGCGTTCCAGCCAGTGGCTCTGGGACTGCTCCACCGTCTGCAAAAAGGAGGCGCGCACAAACTTGACCCGCTGTACCACCTGTCCGTTCTGCTCCACCTTCAGATACAGTCCTTCCATGGTGGTGGCGGCATCGGTTTCCCGCAGGGCACGTTCGGCATCCTGCCCCTCCCGGATGGCAAGGGCGCGCAGGTTTTCCAGATGGTTTTCGGTGATGTAGCGGGAGGGGCCGAGATAACGCAGCACATCTTCCATCTGCCGGAATGTGCCTTTGGCAAGCACCGGTACGAAACAGACCGGCAGATCTTTCAGCAGGGCATGCCGCCGGTCGGTGGAGAGGAATTCGCCGGTTTCCCTGTCCAGCACATCAAACTCCATAAAGTAGTGGGGCAGGGCATCGTAGAAAATGCTGTGCTTGGCATACATCCACTCGCCGTACATCACATAGCGGCAGCCCAGCACATCCCAGAAACGCTGCTGATGCACATTCGCCCACTGCTTGAAGAGCTGGTAGTGCTTCTCCCGGTAGCCGCCGGTCAGGTAATGACCGCGGCTCTGCAAAAGCAGGGTTCCCTGTGGATCGAAGGAAAGAGCGGTGTTGGCACCGTCGATCTTCTCCTCCACCACCAGCGGCAGCCCTGCGATCTGGCTGAAGGGGATCTGGGAAAGATCCTCATCGCCGGGCTGCAGGCGGGAACCCTCGATATGGGGTGTGCGGGGGTATTTGATAATGCGGTAATCGTCCATGGTTTATCTCCTGTTTACAGCCATGCTGTCATGATCAGGTGGTTGGGTACGCCGTCGAAATGCAGCCCGTCGCAGCCGGCATTGTGGAAAAGCTCGGTCAGGATGGGCTTGGTGAGCAGATGAATGTGCTCCGGGTTATCATCCGGCTTGGAGGGCACAGAGAGCACCACGCAGCGTCTGGCCAGCCGTACCGCCGCGCCGACGGCTGCCTGCACATCGGGGATGTGCTCCAGCACCTCCAGCAGGGTGACGGTATCGAAGCTCTTATCGGGCATATCCCATGTGGTGATGTCCTGCCGGAGGGCGGTAAGCTGCGGGTAGCCGCCCCGGCTGATGTCGCCCAGCAGCTCTGCCCGGTGGGGCAGCAGATCCAGCGAGGTTACGGGCACACCGGGGAAGGCGCGCAGAAAGGGAAAGAGGAACACGCCCCGTCCGCTGCCCACGTCCAGCAGGGATTCCGGCTGGATGCCGCTCAGGATGCCAAGCACCCGCTTTACCCGGGGCAGATCCCGGTGATCCTTGAAGCGATAGAGCTTCAGCTGCATCGCCCGCCCGGCGGCAAGGATCTGCTGCCTGTCAGCCTCGCTGAGCTGTTCGGGCGGGGTTGCGAGCAAACCGGCAGGGAGCGCAGGCTCGCCTGTGCGGAGCGAAAGCCCGCGGATCCATGCGCAGGCCAGCGGGGCATCGAAACGGTCGTTCATATCGTTCATATGCGGGCTTCCTTTCTGTTGCAGCCGTGGTTTATCGGGCTATTCAGGGTTTCATTGTATCACACCGGAAGAAGGGTTGCAATTGTGCATACACGGCTTTTGCCCCCCTGCGGTACAGGGAAAATGCAGCCGCGGCGTTGATAGATTCCACAAAAGCGTGTAAAATAAAAAAAGGTGGTCGCTTGGGCGAATTGTGCCGGAGCGTGCCCGCCAAAATAGAAACTGGAGGAAATAACAATGAAAAAACTGTTCTCTCTGCTTCTGGCACTGTGCATGATGCTGGCTTGCTGTGCATCTGCCGAGGCTGTGGACATGACCGGTGTATGGTATGCCGATCTGATGGGCATGACCATGACCCTGACCCTGAATGCCGACAACACCTACACCATGGATATGATGGGTGAAGTCGATGACGGCACCTGGGCCCTGACCGAGACCGGCGTGCTCATCGATGACGAAATGCCGATGGTCTACAATGCCGAAGCCAACACCCTCGTGATGGATATGGAAGGCATGGAGCTGGTGTTCGGTCGTGAGGCTGCCGCTGCTTTCGTAGCTGCCGAAGCCCGCACCGATGCCACCGTGGAAGAGTTTGCCGGCTGCTGGCTGGCCGACAAGATCGGCTTCATGGGCATGACCATGAGCACCACCGATATCGGCATGGGTCTGGCTTTTGCCATCAACGACACCACCGTTACCATGTACATGATGGAAGGCGAGCAGTCCTTTGACGAAGCCGAGACGGTTGACCTGCCGGCCGAGTTCGCCGACGGCGCTCTCACCATTGTCATGCCCGCCGAGAGCGAGGAAAGCGCTCCCCAGTCTTTCGTGCTCAAGCTGCTGGCTGACGGCACCCTGAGCTGCGAGACCTCCATGATGGATACCACCATGGTTTTCTACATGAACGCTGTTGAGGCTCTGGTAGATGCTCCCGTCGAGGAAGTTCCCGCTGCCTGATCGCGCGGATAGCAAGTAAATAAAAGGGCTGTGCAGAAAGATCTGCACAGCCCTTTTTCTGCTCAGAACACCAATTGAAGCAGTAGCATATAGCATACCGTACCCCCGGCAATGGAAAGCAGCATCTGCCGCTTCCACAGATGCAGTACAACGGTAACGGCGATGGCGAGCAGCTCGGGCAGACCGTGGCTGTATACCATGGGGTTCACGTTTTTGAGACAGTACACCACCAGCATGCCGAAGATGGCTCCCGGCAGCGCCTTGCCCAGATATTGGATGTATTTTGGGGTTTCCCTGCCGGAAAACAGCAGGAAGGGGGCAAAGCGGGTCAGCATGGTGGCAATGGCGCACAGACCGATGGTGATCGCCTGCTGAAGCAGCGTCACAGCGCATCACCTGCCTTTTCGATGGGTTTGCGGCACAGGGTGAGCAGGCAGAGGATCACGCACATGGCAGGCACAAGGAAGGAATCCTTGCCGAAAAGGATCAGGCACAGTACCGATGCTCCCACGCCGATCAGGGAGGAGAGATGCTGCTTTTCTTTGAGCCATTGCTCAAGGAAGATGACCACGAACATGGCGGTCATCACAAAATCCAGCCCCATGGTATCGAAGGTGATCAGGCTGCCCAACAGCCCGCCAAGGGTGGCGGCGCAGACCCAGTAGCTCTGGTTGAGCAGGGTAACGAAAAAGTAGAACCAGCCCTTATCCACGCCTTTGGGCACTTCTGCCGAGCAGTTGATGGAGAAGGATTCGTCGCACAGCCCGAAGATCAGATAAAACCGTTTCCAGCCCATGTGGCGGTATTGATCCAGCATGGCAACGCCGTAGAACAAATGCCGCGCCTGAATGAGCAACGCCATCAGGAAAGTTTCCAGCGGGGCGAAGCGGCTGAGCAGCATGGAAACGCAAACAAATTCCAGCGAGCCGCCGAAGATGGTCATGGCCATGAGCATGGGATAGTAAAAAGGGAAGCCGTTCACGCTCATCTGGATGCCGTAAGCCATGCCCAGAAAGCCGAAGCCGGTCAGAATAGGGATGGTGTGGGGAAAGGCCGCCGCCAGCGCCTTTCGTTTGATCCCTTTGGATTGCATGCATGCTCCCTCCGTTTCCACGCAAGTATAGCACCGGTGTGGAAGGGATGCAAGACAAGAGAAAAAGGGAGAACGGAGGGAGTACAGAAAAACGGCTGTATGCCATACAGCCGTTGCAGCTCGTCAAAAAACACGCCTGCGGCGGCTTTTTTGACGACTTTTGCACCGTTTGCCTAGGAGCCTACGGCTCCCCGGGCGGCAAACGGCGATAGGAACCCCTTGCTACGCAAGGGTTCCGAAACCACCGTACACGC
>JAFXBE010000018.1 GCA_017516765.1 Clostridia bacterium
ACGGCTCCCCGGGCGGCAAACGGCGATAGGAACCCCTTGCTACGCAAGGGTTCCGAAACCACCGTACACGCCGCTGGTTTCGGATTGACAATCGGAGGGCTGCGGCCCGACCATACCTCTGGGACTTCTTTGACAGTCTGCTGCGCAGGGGAGGCGTTTGCCTCTTCTGCGCTGTTTGTTGTACCGGGAAAGCGGGAGGGATCAGAAATCCAGCTTCCCTGCAAAATCGTTGATATAGCCGATGCACAGGGCATCCTCCTGCTCGTTGAAGCCGTGCCCGGCTTCGGGGATCAGGTGCAGCTGCGCCCGCTGTGCGGGGGTCAGACTGTCGGGGCAGGAGGCGAGGTAGGCCTCGTATGCCCGCTGGGAATAGCTGTGCAGCACCAGCGTATCCTCGGTGCCGTGGATCAGCAGAACCTCTCCGCGATAGGGGGTGATCTCCGCAAAGGGATCCATCTCCAGCACCGCCTGGGGGTAGCAGCGTCCCAGCCGCATGGGACCGCAGTCGAATTGCTCGGGAATATCCGCCGGGTCGAACCGGGCGAACATCATCTGTCCCCGGCGGGCATCATCCGGGATGCACAGGGCGGGATAGATCAGGATCAGCCGCCCGATCTCTTCCGGGTGCTTTGCCGCCGTCAATGCGGATACGAAGCCCCCCTGGCTGCAGCCTGCCAGCAGCAGCCGGGAGGGATCGATATAGGGCAGGGCTTTGACATATTCCAGTACCGCTTCCAGATCCCGCACTTCGGTAAGCACGGACATTTCAAAGGTGTTGCCGTCGCTTTTGCCGCCCTCCGCGCTGCCGCCGCAAAAGTCGAAGGTGTAGGCGGCATAACCCAGCCGGGCAAGGGCTGCGGCATACTGGCGCACTGCGCCTTCGGTAGCCATAAAGCCGTGGCACACGATGGCGGCAGGCAGCTTTTCGCCCTCAGGGCGGTATTCGGTACCCCGGATGGTCAGCCCCTCACGGGTGCAGGAAAAAGCGGTTTCGGTCACGGTAACGGGTGTGTTCTTGCCGGTGGAAAACATGGTTCAGACCTCCTGTGGTCGGCGGTTTCTGCCGCGTTGTCTGTATGATAGCACAGCCCGGCACGGGCAAACAATGCAGGGTCCGTTCAAAATACAGACAAAAGAAGCAGCATATCCGGGGCAGGGCAACTCCTGCACAGGTACGTACAACAAAAGAGGCGGAAGACCGCCTCTTTTGAGCTGTATTTTTGCGAAAGACCGCCGCTTCTGTTTTGATTATCGGGATGTGCCGCAATCGCTGCAGAACATGGCTGTCGTGTTGTTGCGCTTGTTGCATTTCTTGCAGACCCAGCCGTTTACCGTGCTCTGCCGCTGTGCAGCCATGCTGCTGAGGCTGTAGCCCTTGCTTTCGGCGGCTGCATGAGGGGTGGAAGCGACAGGCGCAGCGGATTGAGCCTGCTGCTTCTCGGCTGCCTGCCGCAGTACGGTAGTGGAATCCACCAGTTCGCCAAAGCCGTACAGCACCAGAGAACCGGCCCAGCCCACCAGTACGCCCGCAGCCATGATCAGAAGACCGAGAAGAAAGGACGAGTTGAACATCACACCAAAGCCGCATATCACGCATGCAACCGCGATGATCGCGCAGTTAACCTTTGCCACCAGCTTGATCTTTTCACCAATGTTGTCAAACATATTACCGCTCCGTTCTATGCATTTTTCGGGTATCTGCCGTTATCGATAAGTATACCACGAACGCAGGCAAGGTGCAATGTGCGGATCCGCAGAAGAGAGGATGCCGCCCTTTTCTGCCGGCTTCCTCTCCCGCCGGGGGAAGAAGTCTTTCGCCTTGCTGTGCGCGAAGCCGACTGCGGGTGCCGAAAAAACGCCCCCTGCCTCCCTCTCCGGGAGAAACAGGGGGTCAATTTTGCCTACACATGAAATTTTTTATGGTATTCCAGCGCCATGGGCTTCCAATACAGGATCAGCATCAGAAGCTGTATGCCAAGGCTTACGCTGCCCACCACGATCATCGGCCACGTCAGCCGGATGCGCAGGATCAGCATTACGATGGTGGAGATCATGCCTGCCAGCAGCATTTCGAACAGGGGCAGAAAGTGCCGCTTCTGGCGGCGGAAGTATGCCAGAAAATACACCCCGATCAATATCAGCATACCGAAATAGACGATCTGCGCCACAAACATGCCCCAGCTGCCGCCCAGCACGCTTTCCAGCAAAAGCAGGTACAGGCACACCGCTACCAGCACGTCGCAGCCCTTCTTGATCAGCGTGTTTTCCACCTGCGGGCGGTAGAGAAGCGCGATCCAGAGCACGACCAGCCCGCCGATCACGATCAGGCTCCAATGGATGCCCGGCGTCAGCATATCGATGATCAGGCAGGTATAGGCGGCAACGGTGAACAATGCCCGCCACAGATCGTGGGCATTGCGCCGGAAAAAGCCTTTTTTCTTTACGGTTGGGTAGGTGATGTGTACATCCACGGGCATTGCCTCCCTTCCCGGGCGCGGATCAGCCGCTGCCCTCCATATACGGCTCCAGCCCGACGGCCTTCAGGTGCTCGTAGAGGGCATCCTCGAAGGTGGTCAGGTGGGTGTTCTTCAGCACGGTCAGCACGGTTTTGCCGCTGTAGCTGCATACCGAGCAGATCGCCCGGTTTTCCACGGGCGGCCCCAGCACAAAATCAAATTTGTCCACATAGGGCGCCATTTCCTCCGGCAGGCTGATGGGCCCCAGATTGCTCAGGGTGGTGGTAAAAACGCCGTCGCCCAGTTTGCCGTAGATAAAGTAGGCGATGGGGCGTTTGATGCTCAGCGGCACAAAACGCAGCCAGCGTACCAGATGGCGGCTGGTGCGCATGGTGGCCTCCAGCGGCTCCTGCGCCGTGCCCTCCCGGATCTGGCGCATCAGCTCCGGCATCATTTCGGCAGGGGTGGTCACCTCTGCGGGATGCATGCGGATGACGGTATACATGGAAAAATTCCGCAGGGTCTTTACCGGGTAGAACTTGCGCATGTTCACCGGCAGCTGGATCTGCAGCTTTTTGCGGGTGCGGGGGGTAAAGCGGCAGGCATCCCGGCAGGCCTGCAGGATCACGCCCAGGAGAAGCCCGGTGGCGGTGCCGCCCAGCGAGCGGGAGATGCCGAGCAGGGCATCGGTATCCAGATTGTAGTGCAGCACCCGGTTGGGCTGCTCCAGAGGCAGCATGCCCCTGAGCTGCAGGGCGGGCTTGTCGGAAAACGTGCCTGCGGGGCCTTCGCCGGTAATGGGGAAGGCATCCTTCCACTCGTTGGGGTCGGGCTCCTGCTCCAGCGGAAATGCGCCCTCAAAATCGGGAATATCGACCCCCAGCAGCTCCAGATAGGTCTTGATCAGGGTACGCAGAAAGACCATACCGCCGCTGCCGTCGGTCAGAATGTGGAAAAACTCCACGCTGATGCGGTTGTTGTAATAGACCACCCGCAGCGCGGGGGAGCGTACCGCCCCCCACCTTCATCACGGTGCAGGGCAGCTTGGTTTCCGGGCGCACCGCCCAGCGGCGCATGGTGGAGTCCAGATAATGCCAGAAGAACCCGCATTTGATGGACGAGGCGAAAACCGGGAAGCGGCGCATGGTATAGGTGAGCGCCATCTGCAAAAGCTCCGGGATCACCGGCTCCTTCAGGTAGCAGCTCAGCCGGAAGACCATCATCCGTTTGGTGCTCATGCTCAGCGGGTAGATCTTGGCTGCGTGATCCAGCGGGTACCAGTCGGTGCGCTCCTGCTTGTAAAAGCTGCCCAGACGGTCGGGGCGCAGGGTCTCCATGGCGGCTTCCAGCGTAAGCCCCCGGTCGCACAGGCAGCGAAGCGCCGAAACATGATCCTCCAGCATCTGCCGGGTATGGCGTTTGCTCAGGCTCAGCCGATGGCGGATGTTGGTCAGGTATTCCTCGACGGCGGTCTGCTGCCCGGGGGGAAAGAGCTTTTCGGTCAGCTTCTGTTTGCTCATGGTTTTCCTTTCATTGCCCAAAGCAGTACGCGGGGCGCAGGGCTGGTGGATCAGTCTTGCGTCCCGCGGTTTGTTGGGAACTTGTGGTCGGCGGCGTTGCTGCCAGCCTTATTCGCCATCCTCATGCCGTCTGCGGCGGCGGGATGTCCTCTCTGCCCCTGCACGATTGGCGGGATAGACTTTTTCTCCGGCGGCTGCGCTTTCCGGGGGCGGCACGGGTGCGGCTGCTCCGGTTTCAGGGTTTGTGCGGGTACGGCGCGGGTTCGCGGCTGCTTCCTGCGCAGCTTTCCTTCTGTCCGCTTCCATCTGCTCCACCATTTCCCGTACGCTGCGCTCAATTTCCAGACTCTGCTGCTCCATGCGCCTGCGTTCGGCTTCTCCGGGCCGGAAGAGGGAATCGTCCCGCTGCTGTTTGCCCTTCTGCGCCTTGGCAGCGGGGGTGGCGAACGGCCCGGCAGGGGTCTCGTGCGCCACCTGCGTGGTCAGCAGCCGGTAGAAGGAAGGCTTCAGGGCGGCGGAGAGCATAAAGCGCAGCTTTACATAGAAGGGCTGGGGCTTGTATACGCCCCGGAAGATGCTGCGCGCCTGCTCCACCAGCATATCGGTGGGGGTGCGGCGGCTGTAGTTGCACAGCAGCATAGAACGCCACAGCGGCGTAATGGGTACCTTGGCTGCCATGGTCTTGTCCATACGGCGGGCAAAGAGCAGCGGCGTTTCGCCGGGCTTTACCTTTTCGCCCCTCATGCGCAGCACCTGAGCGGTGGCGTTGCCGTAGACGAACAGCCTGTCGGCGATCTCGGGCTGTCTGGCGGCTACCCTCTCGGGCATGCGCATCAGCACACGGATCGCAGCAGCCGCAAGCGCCAGCACCACCAGCAGCCACCACAGCCAGCTGTAGTCGTGATCCTTGGGCGGCTCCACCTTGGGCGGCGGGGTCACGACGGTGGGCTGGGGGGTCTCCTGTTCATGGGGCGGGGTGGGCGTGGGGGTGGGTTCGTCGTTCTCCGGGTCATGGGTGGGTGTGGGCGAGGGGGTGGGAGACGGCGTGGGTGTGGGTGTGGGCGTAGGGGAAGGCTCTGGATCATCCGGCGGCGGGGGATCGTTCTGTGTGCTGTCCTGATTCTGCTGGAACGGGGTGGCATCGAAGGGCAGCCAGCCGAAGCCTTCAAAATAGACCTCTGTCCATGCATGGGCGTTCAGGGCGGTCACGTAAGCGGTGCCGGTGGCATCCGGCTCTGCCAGAAAGCCCTCCACATAGCGCGCAGGCAGCCCTGCCATGCGGCACATCACCGTCATGGCAGAGGCAAAGTAGGTGCAGTAGCCCTCCTTGCCCACATAGAGGAAGTAGGTAACAAAATCCTGGTTTTCCGGGGGATAGTCCGGGGTAAGGGTATAGCGGTAGTACCGCTTCAGATGCCGCTGGATGGCGCAGGCCTTTTCATAAGGGGTCTGGGATCCGGCGACGATGTTCTCCAAATCGTAATAGAGCGTCTGCTCCAGATGCCCGGGCAATTGGGTGTAGCGGGCATAGATCTCCATAAAGTAGGGATCGGGGCGGCCTGCTGCAGCGTTGACCAGCGCACCGGTGGCGGTATCGCCGCCCTCGGGCAGGGGTGCGGTAACGGTATAGCGGTCGCCGGGCTCCAGATCCCGGGTCACAAACAGTTCGCCGCCTTCGTTGAAATAGGGCACAAGGCTGCCCTGTGCGGCAATGCTGCGCAGGAACACGGGGGCAAGCAGCGTACTGGCGGCATTATTGCTGATCGTCACCGCCACGGTCTGCTCCCTGAGCAGTTCGGAGGCGTTGCGCACGGTAGCGTCGGGCATGTTTTCCAGAAAAGCCGCCACCCGCTGGCTGTGCCAGCCGGGGTGCACGTACAGCAGCCGCCGTCCGGAGGATGTATCCTGCCAGTTGCGGCCGGTATAGTAGTCCTTTGCCACGCCGTGCAGCAGGGTCCGCTGGGAGGTCTGCACGGTCATAACCGGGTTGTCGCCGGGCTCGGCGGGGCCGCCCAGCTTACTCTGTCCCATGGGATAGTAGCCGTAGGTGCCAAGGGTGAACACATTGCGGGGCTCGGTAAAGAACAGGTAGTCGGCAATGGTCTCCTTCAGCTGCATGGCGGCTTTGTGCAAAGGCTCCACCACGGTTCTGCCCACGGGGGTCAGCAGGGTGGCCAGCACCACCAGCACCAACGCCATGGGCAGCACTTCAAACAGGTTGATCTTGTCATGGCTGCTCTGGGAAATGATCATCAGCAGCGCAGCCAGACCGGGGGCGGCAAACCAGAAAAAGTTGTGCTTGCCAAGGCTCCACAACCCGAACAGCACCAGCACCAGCAGCACCGTGGCGGGAATAAAGCCTGCGCCCCGGTGAGAAAACAGGTAGCCGGCAACGGCTGCGGACAATGCAAGGGTAATGGCCAGCGGCATCCGGTAAAGGGACGCCGCGCAGCTGAAGCCGTTCAGGTACAGCGCAAAAGCCTTGACTGCTTCCACCGCCTGCCCGATCAGCCCCATGCGGGGCAGAAACAGCTGTATCAGCAGTACGATCAACACCGCACCGCCGATGCACAGCCGCCATTCCCGCCGGAGACCGGACAGGGTGCACACCAGCACCGTACCGGCGGCGATCAGGGTGGCAGGCACGAAGGCAGACTGGATATCCAGCGCCCACATCAGCGGCCACAGCACGCCCAGACACAGCAGCAGGCTGACCATCAGGCGGCTCATGCGTTCGTAGGAAAACAGCTTCTTGAGCATAACGGTCAGCCTCCTTTCGTTACGGGTTGGGTTCGCCCCCCTGCGGGGTCACGTAGTTCACTTCCACGCCGGCTTGCTGCATCCGTACGGTCAGCTGCGCCCGCTCGGGGTCGTCGGTCTTGTAGGTTACGAAGTACAGACGTACATTGGGGCCCAGCCGCTTCATGCGGATGATCAGATCGCTGACGGCTGCGGTCAGCCGGCTGGTGATGATGACCACCGCACCGGTTTTGCGCAGATCCTTCATCTGCATCATCAGCACCCGCTCAAAGCGTTCGGTCTCGTTGAAGGTGCAGCGTGCCAGCTCGTCCAACAGGATGGGCAGACCCATATGGCTGGAATATTCCATGGGGCGGTCGCCCACCAGCGGCAGGCGCACCGAGTTTTCCTGCCGGATCTGGCATGCCACCACCGAGGCGGCGGTCTCCAGCATGGCGTCCTGCAGGAAGGGACGGTATTCCGGGCCATAGCCGCGGCTCAGGTGGGGCGGGGAGGTATCCAGCATCACCAGCGCATCGGGCAGGGCGGGCTCTTCGAACTGGCGCACGATGATCTCCCGCTTGCGTGCGCTCATCTTCCAGTGGATGCGCTTCAGCGGGTCGCCCTGCTGATAGTTGCGGAAATCGCTGGGGCTGAAGGGATCCTCCATGGCGCGTTTCATGGTCTCCACGCCCATATCGCCCGCGGCGAAGGTGAGGGGCTCCACCTCAAAGGGTACGGGCAGCACCAGCAGCTCGTGCCCGGTGGTATCGGGAACATGTTTGCGCTTGAAGAAGCCGAACACATCGGCTACGGTATAGTTTTCCACGCCGGGGAACATAGCGCCCACGTGGTCGGCAGCAAATTTATGGGTAACCCGCTGGCGGCGTTTGCCCAGCTGGGTCAGGTGGATGGTACCGGCGGGGGTGTTGCTGGTGGCGCGCATGTGCAGTGCAACGGGAGCGATGGGCAGAAGCCCCTTGTGGCTTACACCGATCTCCATGCTCACCACCTCGCCCCGGTTTACTTTGTTGCCGGAAAGATCGGTCTCCACTTTAACGGTCTTTTCTGCCATGCGTACGCTGGCAAAGGCAAAAGCCCATGCCAGAAAAATCAGCGTGGCAATGAGCAGGTACATCCGGTTGCCCAGGGAGAGGGCGCTGAAGAGGAAAAATGCAAAGCAAACGCCCATGACCAGATTGGTTTTTCGCATGGTTCAGCGCATATCTCCTTTCTGCTGCACGTCCGCCCGTTTTTCCCCGTGAGGGGAAAAACGGGGCGTTCGCGCTCATAGTAGACAGATCGTTCCGCGGCGCTTATGGGCAGGGTCCCTTCCCTGCCCGCGCCGCTTGCTTCATTGCCGTCTGCCGCATTGCATTTCTTTGCGCCGGAAAACGGCGCAAACAGCGGGATCCCCAAGGGGCTCAGCCCCTTGGGCAGGGTGCGGGGCAGCGCCCCGCTTCGCTCCCTCCCGTCCCCTTACGCCAGCCGCATGGGCACAGGTACGTTCTCCACCACCGAGATCAGGATCCGCTCGGCAGAGATGTTCTTCATCTTGGCTTCGGCGTTCAGCTGTACGCGGTGGGCCAGAACGGGCAGCACCATGCGCTGTACGTCTTCGGGCAGCACATAGTCCCGGTCGTTGAGCAGCGCACAGGCCTGCGCGCCCTTGATGAGGGCGATGGCGCCGCGGGTACTGACGCCCAGCTGCAGGTTGGGATGGTTGCGGGTGGCGTGGGCGATGGAGGCGATGTAGTGGCGAACCTCCTTGGAGCAGTACACGTTGCCGATCATGCTCTGCATCTCGATCACGTCCTTGGCGGAGCACACGGGGCTGAGGCCTGCCTGAGGCTTCACCGTACCGCTGAAACGCTCCAGAACCGCCATTTCCTCCTCCAGGGTGGGGTAACCCATGGAGATGCGGATAAAGAAACGGTCCATCTGGGCTTCGGGCAGGGGATAGGTACCCACGAACTCGGTGGGGTTCTGGGTAGCCAGCACCAGGAAGGGCTTGGGCAGGGGATGGGTAACGCCGTCCACCGTAACCTGATACTCCTCCATAACCTCCAGAAGGGCAGACTGGGTCTTGGGCGAGGTACGGTTGATCTCGTCCGCCAGCGCGATCTGGCACATGATGGCGCCGGGCTTGAATTCCAGCTCGCCGGTCTTCATATTGACCATGGTAAAGCCGGTCACGTCGGAGGGCACAACGTCGGGCGTGAACTGGATGCGGTTAAAGCTGCAATCCAGCGATTTGGCCAGCGCGCTCACCATGGTGGTCTTACCCGTGCCGGGCACGTCCTCGATCAGTACGTGACCCTTGCACAGCATGGCAATGAGCAGCAGCTCGATCACTTCGTCCTTGCCGACGATCACCTTTCCGATGTTCTGTTTCAGGGCAGAGATAACCTGACGTGGATTGAGCATAGGAACGCTCCTTTATCACAAAATTGAATATGGTACGCAACAAGGATAACCAACATATATTATAACGAAAGCAAGCATATTTTACAAGTGTATGACAAAAGTTTTACGAACAAAGATTGTTTTCTTCCGCAAACCTGTGCTTTTTCTTGTGTGCGCCCTGCACCTGTGGTATGATAGGAAAAACGGGCGCAGAAGGCGCGCTGAGTTTTAAAGGAGTCCGATGCATGAAGAATGCCAATGCCAAGCTGCTGATCGCGCTGGCGGTACTGATCGTTCTGGTGGCAGCCGCCGGGCTGATCTTCGGCAGAAACCCGATGGAGATCTCCAAGGGCAAAGGGCCGCTGACCATTACCGCCACCGAAGGGCTGATCATCCCCGACCCGCAGAATGCACCGGCTCATGATATGCCCGCCGACACCCCCTTTCTGGTGATCCGTGCGGACGGCTTCACTTATCCCGGCGTACCGCTGACTGCCACCGGCGATTACACCCTTACCCAGCCCGACGGCAGCTACAATATTCTGCATGTGACCCAAGACAGCATCCGCATGAGCAGCGCAGACTGCTCCAATCAGGACTGCGTTTCTCAGGGCGCGGTAACCTGCGGCAATGTGGAGCTGCGCCCCATGGGCAGCCTGATCGTGTGCCTGCCCCATAAGCTGACCGTCGAGCTGATGGTGCCGGGCAGCAACAGCGTGTTTTTGGGCGAGGAGGACTGGAAGTGAAGCAGAACAAAGCGTACCGCCGTACCCAGCGGGTAGCGCTGATGGGGCTGCTGCTGGCGCTGATGCTGGTGCTGGGCTTTGTGGAAAGCCGGCTGCCGGTGCCGGGGCTGCCGGGGGTCAAGCTGGGGCTGAGCAACGGCGTGCTGCTCTTTGCCCTCTACCTGCTGGATATCCCCTCTGCGCTTTTGCTGATGGTGCTGAAGATCCTGCTCAGCGGCTTCCTTTTCGGCAATCCGTCCTCCATGATGTATGCAGCGGCGGGCGGCGTTGTCAGCCTCTTGGGCATGATCCTGCTCAAGCGGATGGGATCGTTCACGGTGGTACCCGTCAGCATGGCGGGCGGGCTGTTGCACAATGTGGGGCAGGTGGGGCTTGCCATGATCATTCTCCAGACCCCGGGGCTGCTGGTCTACATGGCCATCCTGATGGCGGTGGGCATGGTAACGGGCATGGCGACGGGCTTTGCCGCCCGGGCGGTGATCCGGCATTTCCCGCAGCAGAAATTTCAATAAAGAGCCGACATAAAGGAGGTATCCCTATGCAGCTGGATTATATCGATATCGGACGAAGGATCCGCATTGCCCGTTCTCAGGCAGGGCTTACCCAGGGCGAGCTTGCCAAGCGGATGGAGGTAAGTTCCTCTTTCGTGGGGCATCTGGAGCGCGGCACCCGTCAGGCGAGCCTGGAGACCCTTGTAAACCTTGCCAACGAGCTGGATCTGTCGGTGGATTACCTGCTGGCAGCCAGCCTGAAGAACTCCAACCCCCGCAGCGAGCAGACCCCCTATACCGAAAAACAGCTGGAGCTGATGCAGGAGATGCTGGCCCATCTGGATCATTACGTGCGCTCCAAGCGGTAAAGCAACAAACAAAACCGGCGCTCCGTCAAGGATACGGAGCGCCGGTTTTTGTTATGGATGTATTCAGCAGCGGGTCAGTCCAGCATCTCCGCCACCACATGGCTCATGTTGTACATGCCGGGCTGCTTGCTTGCCAGAAACGCCGCAGCCCGCACCGCGCCACGGGCAAACAGGGAGCGGTTCTCTGCCCGGTGGGTCAGGATGATCTCCTCGCCCATGCCGTAGAAAGCCACCTCGTGCTCGCCGGTCACGGTACCGCCGCGTACGGCGTGGATGCCCACTTCGGTGTCGGTGCGCTTTTCGTTGCGCCCGTGCCGCCCGTGCACGGGGGTGCGGTCGGCATTCACGCCCTTCTTCACGGCTTCGTAGAGCATGAGGGCGGTGCCGCTGGGGCTGTCCACCTTCATGCGGTGGTGCCGCTCGATGATCTCCACATCATACCCGTCGCCCAGAACACGGGCAGCCTGCGCCACCAGATGCTCCAGCACGTTGATGCCGAGGCTCATGTTGCCGCTGCGCAGGATGGGCAGCTCTTCGGAGACCTCTGCGATCTGAGCAAGCTCCGCATCGGTAAAGCCTGTGGTGCAGATAACCGCAGGCAGCTTTTTCGCCTTGATGAAGGCAAGCAGCTCGCTCAGCCCGTCGGGGCGGGAGCAGTCGATGAGCACATCCGCATCGCAGTCGATCTGCTCATAGCTGTTTGCCATGGGAAAATCCATCGCCTGTCCGGCATAGGCAATATCCATGCCGTATACGATCTCGTCGCCGTGGGCAGCGGCTTCTGCTGCGATCTCGCGGCAAAGGCGGCCCATTGCGCCGCCGAGAATGATCTTCATGGGGGTCGTCCTCCTTTTGTGGAAACGATGGGGGGCGGGGCGCTGCCCCTGCATCCCGGCAGGAGGCAGTGCCTCCTGCACCTCCGGTCTGCGCCCATTGCATGGGCGCAGGGGGGATGGGGGATGGTGAAAAGACAGACCTGTGTTTTTACACAGGTCTGTTTGTTAAGCGTGATTACAGTCCCAGCCCTGCCAGCGCCTTGTCCATCATGGCCTTGGTGGCATCGCCGGCCTCGATCAGGGGCAGGCGCAGCTCGCCGCTGCACAGACCCAGCTTTGCCATGGCGTACTTGCAGGGGATGGGGCTTACCTCGCTGAACAGGGCATTGTTCAGCGGCAGCAGACGGATCTGCTGCTTCAGGGATTCCTCGTGCTTGCCTTCGAAGTACAGGCTGCACACCTTTGCCATCTCGGCAGGTACTACATCGCTGACGACGGAGATAACGCCCGCCGCGCCGATGCTCAGGAAGGGATAGACCATATCGTCGCTGCCGCTGTAGAGCGCCAGCTTGCCGTCCATGGCTTCCACCTTCGCCATTACGGCGTTGATCTGGGCAGAGCTTTCCTTCAGGGCGATAAAACGGTCGCAGGCGGCAAGGCGGCGCAGGGTATCGGCGGAGATATCCACGTTGGTACGGCTGGGCACATTATACAGGATAATGGGCAGCTCGGTGTTCTCCGCAATGGTCATGAAGTGGCGGTAGAGACCCTCCTGGGTGGTCTTGTTGTAGTAGGGGGTCACCACCAGCTGGGCAGCGCAGCCCAGAGAGCGGAAACGCTTTTCCGCCTCGATCACCGCCATGGTGTTGTTGGAGCCGGTGCCGCAGATCACGGGTACGCGTCCGGCGGCGGTCTCCACCGTCTCCCGGATCACCAGCTCCTTCTCCTCCATGGTCATGGTGGCAGGTTCGCCGGTGGTGCCGCAGGCGACCAGCGCAGCGGTACCCTGCTCGATCTGCCAGTTCACCAGTTTGCGCAGCTGTGCCACATCGACCTGACCGTTGGTAAAGGGAGTGACCAGTGCGCAGCCTGCGCCGCGGAACAAAGGCGTGATAGCCATAAAACATTACCTCCAAAAATCACGGGATCGGCGGTACCCGCCAGCGGTTTATCATCATGATTTACCCACCCTTGCGCCGCAGAGCGGCGCAAACAGCGGGATTCCAAAGGGACTCAGCCCCTTTGGCGGTGCGGGGCAGCTTCCGCTCGCATACCCCTCCGTTTGTGCAGGGGGTATGTGAAGCTGGGAAAGCCCAAGCCCCATAGCATCTATCCTTTACCCACCCTTGCGCCGCAGAGCGGCGCAAACAGCGGGATTCCAAAGGGGCTCAGCCCCTTTGGCGGGGTGCAGGGGCAGCGCCCCTGCATACCACCGTTACACGCGATGCTGAATGTACCCCATCTTGCACAGGTACTCTGCGCCCAGCACGCCGCCGCCGGCAGCGCCGCGAACGGTGTTGTGGCTCAGGCAGACAAACTTGTAGTCCAGTACGGGATCCTCGCGCAGGCGGCCGATGGTGATGCCCATGCCGTTGTAGATATCCCGATCCAGACGGGTCTGGGGGCGGGAGGGATCCTCAAAGTAGGTGAGGAACTTTTCGGGGCTGGAGGGCAGACCCAGACCGGCGGTGGCGGTGTAGGCGTCGCAGTTGGCCCAGCGTTCCAGAATCTGTTCCATGGTGGGCTTCTTCTTGAACTTGACGCTTACCGCAGCCATGTGACCGTCGGAGCAGGCCACGCGCAGGCACTGTGCGCTGATGCGGGGCATATCGGTATCCACGATCTTGTCGCCCTCGATGTGACCGAAGATCTTGAGGGGCTCGTTCTCGCTCTTCTCGTCCTCGCCGCCGATGTAGGGGATCACGTTATCCACCATCTCGGGCCAGCGTTCGAAGGTCTTGCCTGCGCCGCTGATGGCCTGATAGGTGCACACCATGACCACTTCGGGCTCAAAGTCCATCAGGGGCCAGAGAGCGGGCACGTAGCTCTGGATGCTGCAGTTGGGCTTTACGGAGATGAGGCCGGTCTCGGTGCCCAGACGCTTGCGCTGTGCAGCGATGATCTCGGCATGCTTGCCGTTGATCTCGGGGATCAGCATGGGCACGTCGGGGGTGTGGCGGTTTGCGCTGTTGTTGGAAACAACGGGCACGCCGGCCTTGGCGTACTTCTCTTCCAGCGCCTTGGTTTCTTCCTTGTTCAGGCTTACGGCGCAGAAAATGAAGTCCACCTGTGCGGCAACGGCTTCCACGTCGGCGCCGTCCAGCACCACCAGATCCTTGACCTTCTCGGGAATGGGTTCGGCGGGGAAAGCCCAGCGACCTGCCACGGCATCCTCATAACGCTTGCCGGCGCTGGAAGCGGAGGCTGCCAGACATACGACATCAAACCAGGGGTGATCCTTCAGGAGCAGCATGAAACGCTGACCCACCATACCGGTTGCGCCAACGATACCTACGCGATACTTCTGCATTGTTACCTTACCTCTTTCTTCTTTCAGAATCTGTATATGGCTGCCCACAGTCTGCCCGGGGTTGGTATACCCTATGCAGCGGGGCGGCAATGGTGCGGTTTTGTGGGCTCTGCCCACGCCCCGCAGGAGACGGAGGGAAGCGCGTGCCCAGTGGAGACGGAGGGAAGCGCGTGCCCAGTGGGCACAATGCCGAAGGCATTAGCGACCCGCAGTCGTCAACCGAAGCAAGTACAGACCACGTTTAGTGGTCTGTACGCCGACTGAGGTTGCGGAACACAATGCCGAAGGCATTAGCGACCCGCAGTCGTCAACCGAAGCAAGTACAGACCACGGTTAGTGGGCTGTACGCCGACTGAGGTTGCGGAACACAACGCCGAAGGCGTTAGCGACCCGCAGTCGTCAACCGAAGCAAGTGCAGACCACGGTCAGTGGGCTGCACGCCGACTGAGGTTGCGGAGATGATCCCCCTGCACCCCGCACCTTTACAAGCAAATGCCTTGAGGGAATCATTCCTCGTCCAGCAGAGCCAGATCGGGGTCTTCCTCATCCTCGGATCCGGGGGGCGGGTTGCCCTGCAGCTTGGCCTGCAGATCGGCGGCGGCTTCCTCGCGGATCACCTGATCGATCTTCCTGGCGATATCGGGGTTGTTCTTGAGGAACAGGCGGGCGTTCTCGCGGCCCTGACCGATGCGCTGATCCTCGTAGCTGAACCATGCGCCGCTCTTGTGGATGATGTCGCGCTCCACGGCCATATCCAGCAGGGTGCCCTCGGTGGAGATGCCCTCGCCGTAGATGATGTCGAATTCAGCCACACGGAAGGGGGGAGCCACCTTGTTTTTGACGATCTTCACCTTGGTGCGGTTGCCCACGACTTCGGAGCCGTTCTTGAGCTGCTCGCCCCGGCGCACATCCATACGCACGCTGGCGTAGAACTTGAGGGCGCGGCCACCGGTGGTGGTCTCGGGGTTGCCGTACATCACGCCCACTTTTTCACGCAGCTGGTTGATGAAGATAGCAACGGCGTTGGTCTTGGAGATCACGCCGGTCAGCTTGCGCAGCGCCTGGGACATGAGGCGCGCCTGCAGACCCACGAAGCTGTCGCCCATTTCGCCTTCGATCTCGGCACGGGGCACGAGGGCTGCAACCGAGTCGATGACCACGATATCCACTGCGCCGCTGCGTACCAGCGCTTCGCAGATCTCCAGCGCCTGCTCGCCGGTGTCGGGCTGGGAGATGTAGAGGTTGTCCACATCCACGCCCAGCTTGCGGGCGTATACGGGGTCGAGGGCGTGCTCGGCATCGATAAAGGCTGCCACGCCGCCCAGCTTCTGGGCTTCGGCAACGGCATGCAGGGCAACGGTGGTTTTACCGCTGCTTTCCGGGCCGTAGATCTCCACCACACGGCCACGGGGCAGACCGCCCACGCCCAGCGCAAGGTCAAGCTCCAGACAGCCGGTGGGGATCACCTGCAGGTTCTGGTCGGCGGCTGCATCGGCAAATTTCATCACCGCGCCTTTACCGTAGGTTTTGTTCAGCTGCGCCAGTGCGCTTTCCAGCGCTTTCATTTTCTCTTCCCGCAGAAGGTCTGCCTTTGCGGCTTCCTTGGCGGTTTCTTTTTTGGTGTCTTTCTTGGCTGCCATGGTGCTTTCTCCTTCTATATGTATTTTGGGTAACAGGTCGTTTCAGGGAGGTCAGTCGAACAGCTCAACAATAAAGTCGATCACGACCTCCAGGATATCCCCGGCGGCATCCAGCCAGGCCCAGCGGTGCTTCTTTTTGCCGCCGTTCTCCGGGCTTGTGTCTGCGGCGGTTTCGGCTTCTGCGGGAGCGGCGGCTCCGTTACCGGCTGCTTCGTTCTGCTCCTCGTTGGTCTGCTGCCACCAGTCGTCTTTCTTCTTGCGGCCGAACATCAGCCGATCACCTCCAATGCCATTTGCAGGGCATGGGCGGCAGATTGCTCCCGCACGGACTGGCGGTCGCCGGTAAAGTGGCATTCGTCCACCCGCACGCCCCCTGCCCATGCTGCGCCGATGAATACGGTGCCCACAGGGGTCTCGGGGGTGCCGCCGGTGGGGCCTGCAATGCCGGTGGCGCTTACTGCCACATCCACCTTGAGGGCGGCTCTGGCACCCTGCGCCATCTGCCTGGCGCAGGGCTCGCTGACCACGCCCACGGTGTCGATCACGGTCTGTTCAACGCCCAGCAGCTCGTGTTTCACCCGGGCATCGTAGCTGACCACGCCGCCCATCAGAACGGCGGATGCGCCGGAGACCCCGGCGACGGAAGCGGCGATCATGCCGCCGGTCAGGCTTTCGGCGGTGCCGAGGGTAAGCCCTTTTGCCAGAAAGGTGCGCACCACTTCTGCGCTGATGGTTGCAAGATCAGCCATGGAGCACCTCTTTGTTGCGCAGGAAGTAATCCACGCCGCTCCAGACCGTCATCACCAGCACGGCGATCTGGGAGGGGATCAGCAGCCAGCCCGCGATGATGTGGAAGAAGGGGAAGCGGCACAGGTACACCAGATGGGCAATGACCAGCACCATCTGGCACACGGTCTTGATCTTGCCCAGCTTGCCTGCGGCGATCACCTTGCCCTGTTCCACGGCCACCAGACGCAGCCCGTCCACCGCCAGCTCCCGCACCAGCACCGCCACCACCAGCCAGGCGGGCAGCAGCCCGTGGCTGATGAGCAGCACCATGGCGGAGAGCACCAGCAGCTTGTCTGCAACAGGGTCGATAAACTTGCCGAAATTGGTGATCAGATTGTATTTGCGGGCAATGTGCCCGTCGGCAAAATCGGTGATGGCTGCGCCGATAAAAACAAACAGCGCAAGGTAATATGCCCATACCGCATCCTTCAGGGAGAGCAGCAGCGCCAGCACGGGCACGCTGCAGATGCGGATGATGGAAAGCCGGTTGGGAAGATTCATAGCTTTACCCCCAGAAGATCGTAGGTTCGGGCTTCGGTGATCCGTACCCGTACAAAAGTGCCGATGTCGTTTTCCGTAACGCCGCTCACAAAGACCGATCCGTCGCCCTCGGGGGCTTCGGCGGGGCTGCGACCGGTGCCGGTGCCGTCACTGCGCACATTTTCCACCAGCACAAGGGTCTCTTCGCCGATGCGGCTTTGGTTGCGCTCCAGCGAGATCTGCTGCTGGGCGGTCATGAGCCGGTCAAGGCGTTGTTCTTTGATGTCTTCGTCGATCTGCCCGTCCATCTCCGCTGCCGGGGTATCCTCCTCGGGGGAGTAGGTAAACGCGCCCACACGGTCGAAGCGTACATCGTGGATAAAGTCCATCAGGCGTTGGAACTGCTCCTCCGTTTCGCCGGGGAAGCCGGTAATGAACGTGGTGCGCAGGATAAAGCCCATGTCCCGCGCTTTTTTGAGAAGGGCGCGGGTCTTTTCGATGTCGCCCCGGCGGTTCATGCGGCGCAGCAGCTCCGGGTCGGCGTGCTGCAGGGGCAGGTCAAGGTAACGGCAGATGTTGGGACGGGATGCCATGGCATCAAGCAGCGTATCGTCCACCTCGTCGGGGTAGGTGTAGAGCACCCGCAGCCATTCCACACCGGGAATGTCGGCAGCCCGGGTCATCAGCTCGGGCAGCAGGGAGCGACCATGGGTATCGATGCCGAAGCGGGAGGTATCCTGCGCGATCAGCACATGCTCCTTTACGCCCTGCGCCGCCAGCGAACGGATCTCGCCGAGCACATCCTCCATATCCCGGGAGCGGAAGCCGCCCCGGATCAGGGGAATGGCGCAGTAGGTGCAGCGGTTGTCGCAGCCGTCCGCAATGCGGATGTAGGCGGTATAGGGCGGGGTGGTAAGCACCCGCTCGCCGCAGAGCACCTTTTCGTTCAGTTTGGTGTAGCTGGGGCGTTTGCCCTGCATGGCTTCTTCGATGGCAAGGGGCAGCTTTTCGTACTCGCCCACGCCGAGAAACAGGTCGATCTCCGGCATCTCTTCCCGGAGGGCGGCCTCGTACCGCTGCACCAGGCAGCCGGTGGCAACCAGCAGTTTGCAGCAGCCGGTCTGCTTGTACTCCGCAAGGGACAGAAGGGTATCGATGCTTTCCTGCTTGGCGGGGTCGATAAAGCCGCAGGTGTTCACGATCAGGATCTCCGCCTTGCGCTCGTCGGCGGTCAGGGTATGCCCTGCATCCCGGAGGATGGCCAGCATCAGCTCGCTGTCCACGCGGTTTTTGGCGCAGCCCAGCGAGATCAAACCTACCTTTGCCAATGGAATGCCTCCAACATAAAGGAATGCGGAAGCGCAGCAGGGTGCTGCTCCTCCGCATATCATTTTAGCATACTTTTTCCCGAAAAGAAAGTGTTCCCCGCCCCGGCAGGGGCGGGGAATGGCGGGAAAGCCCGCCTCTGCGGCGCAGCCTTTCTGCCCCTTGGCGTAAACAGGCTGCCCAAAGCCTTGAAAAAACAAGTGTTCCCCGATTCTGTCCGCCGGGTCTGCGCCGCGGTGGGGAGAATGGTTTTTCATTGTACTGGCTTTGCTCTCCGACGGCAGGCGGGCAGAGCCGGGGCAGCCGCCCTACTGTACTGCTTCTGCCAGCTCGCCCAGCACATGGTCCAGCATGCGCTCCCAGCGGTCAAAATCCATGTGCGGTATATAATGCTGCTCCAGCTCGTCGTGGAGCTGTTTGGCTGCACTCAACTGCTCAAGGGCACGGCAGATCATCAGCTCAAAGGCGTTGCGGTCATAACCCCGCTCCTTTTCCGGCTGGGAACCGGCCTTGGTCAGCTCCTGCCAGGAGGCTGCGCCCGGGCGGCTCTCCGGCAGACAGGTGCGGAATGCCAGCTTCTGCTCCGGCAGCAGGATGCCGTCCAGCTCCTCCGGCCACAGGGGGTTGAGCAGGTGCACCACCGGCAGCCCCTGCCAGCATGCCGTCCAGCTGATCTCCTGCCACAGGGGCGTCAGGCACAGCCCAACAGGGCATTCCACCCACCTGACGGTATACCCGTCCGGGATGGGCTGCTGCACCTGCCCTTTGGGGGTAAAGCTCTCGGCGAACAGCCGCCTGCACAGACCCCGTCCGCCCCGCCGGGGCAGCTGTTCGGTGCATTGCTTCGCCAGCCGGTGCAGCCTGTCGTCCCGCAGGGTCTGCCCTGCGCACAGCCGTCCCAGCTGCCCTGCTGCCGACAGAAAGCTGTAGCACCGCTGAAACCGCAGGGAGATCTCCTCCTGCAGCGCGGCGATCTCCTTCGCTCCGGAGCGCATGGCGGGTTCGTCCAGACAGTCGCCCAGCGAAAGAAGGGTATCTTGCGCCCCGGGGATCACGGGATCGTATACATGGGGTGATGTGCCGTCCATCATCGCCCAGCCCAGATCGGGCAGGGCAATGCCGTCCAGACTGTCCGGGTCGGAGGAGCAGTGGTAGTACTCCACCCGCTGCCCCGCCTGCGCCGCCGCCTGTGCTGCCCGGCGCATCAGGGTGCTTTTGCCCACTCCGGGGCCGCCCTTCAGGTAAAACATACGCTTGCGCCGCTCCTTGGGCAGAATGTCCTCAAAGCAGGAACAGAAGCCGATGCCGGTGTTGCCTCCCGCAAAGAAATGCAGATCCTCCATGCCGTTTGCCTCCCTTATGCTGCTGTTTTGTCCACAGGAAACATATGCGCCCGGCAGTGAGGATATGCCACACAGCAAAAACCCCGCATACAGACCATGCTGCATGCGGGGGTGGATATCCTGTTGTAGGGAACGTTTACTCTACCAGCGTGCCCCAGCGCTTCTTGGCTTCGGTGTATGCCTTGTCGATGGCTGCCTGATGCGCCGCGTTGATGGAGTCGCCGCCGTGGGTCTTGCTGCCTACGAAGTGGATACAGATCATGCCGTAGAAGTTGTTCTTCTCTTCGAACTTACGCTTGGTGAATGCGCTGGTCTTGGGGTTGCCGCTGGCGTCGGTATCCATCCAGCCGTGGGGGTAGCCGTAGATGCTTACGCAGTATACGGTGCCGTTCACGTTGAGCCAAGCAGCGCGGCGGTCCCAGGCTGCACCGATGTTGGTGCCGCCCATATTGCCGTTGTAGTCGGGCCAGCAGTAGTTGGCGTTGTCGTTCTTCAGGTCTTTCTTGATCAGCTCCAGCTGGGCGGCGGTGGGCTTCTTGTCCTGATACTTTGCGCCGCCGATCTGGCACATGATGCGGGTATCGTTGGTGCTCAGGGGCACACAGTCGGCGTGGTTGCCGCCGGACCAGCGGTAGATGGTGAAGACCTTGCCGGTCTCCACGTCCATCACCTGGGCGGTGGTGCTCTTGGGGAACAGCTCGCCGCCGTTGTCGTCGTAGTTCCACTTGGCCTTCTTTACCTTGTAGACCGTGCCGAACTCGGGTTCAACAGCTGCGCCGGAGCCGCCGTTGGCGCCGGGGGTGTAGGTGGTGGAGCCGTTGGATACCAGCTTGGCCTTTGCGGTAAGCAGGGGCCAGGTCTGGTTGCCCATAATGCCGTCCACGCCGATGCCCTTCTGATAACGCTGGAAGTTGCCTACAGCCGCTTCGCTGGCGTTGCCGTAGGCGCCGTCCAGATCGCCGGTGTAGTAGCCCAGCACGTAGAGGGCCACCTGCATGGCGTATACGCGTACATCGCCCACAAGGGTGTCGTTGTTGTAGAACTTGTCGTTCAGCTGCTGGTTCCACAGCCCCAGCACGTGGGCGGCAAGGGCGGTATCGTCCAGAATGCCGGAGGATACCTGCGCGTATGCGGCATAGTAGGGCTTGCTCTTGTAGTACAGGCGGCAGTATTCCACGCCGTCCTTGGTCAGGGTGTTGGTATCCACCATCATCAGCACGGTGCCGCTGGGAACGGTTTCCTTGCCCTCGGCAACGCCGATGGCGGTGTACAGATCGGTCTGTGCGGGCAGGCTGATGAATTTCTTGCTGGTGGAGGGACCGTTGCCGGTTCCGCTGGTGGCATAGGTCTTGGCGCAGTCGCCGCGCACATAGCCGATCTGACCGCTGCTCAGCTTAACCTTGTACCAGGTGTAGCCGCCGGCGGTTACGGGGCTGTCCAGCATATCCACGATGCTGCCCTTGGACAGCGCGGTGCCGGAACGCTTGCCGTTGGGGGAAATGCGTACGGCGGTGCCGGGCTTGGTAATGGATACCTTGCCCGTTACGGTGTTGGAGCCGGTGGTGCCTTCGGTGGCGCTGCCGCCGTTGAGATTGGTGTAGGTACCCATGATCCAGCCGGTATTCTTGCCGTAGGTTACCTGGTACCAGGTAACGCTGCTCACGGTGGTCTTGCCGGTGTAGTTCAGCTTGACGCCCTCGGGCACGGTGCCCAGACGCATGGAGGATTTGCTTGCACTCTTGCGCAGGTTTACGCTGTCGATGGTGGTCAGCTCGCCCAGCACATTGGTGCCGGAGCCGTTGCCGGCGGCCGAGCCGGTGGCGTTTACGTAGGTACCCATCAGCCAGCCGGTAAGGTCTTTATAAACGACCTTGTACCAGATAATGTTGTCGCTGACGGAGGTATCGAAATAGGTAAGGTTGCTGTTGATGGGCACGATGGCCAGCCGGGGGGATTCGATGCTGGCTTCCTCACGCAGGTTGACAGAAACCTTGGTCTTGAGCGTGCCGGTATTGCCGGTTACCACGCCGCTGCCGGTGCTGCCGCCGGTGGTACCGCCGGTGGTACCGCCCGTGGTGCCGCCGGTGCTGCCGCCCGCAGAGCCGCTGCCGCCGGAGGTGCCGGTTACCAGCGCATACAGGGCCGTCTGGGTGATGGGGCCTGCGTCGCCGTCCTGAGCGAGCTTGTTTGCGCCCTGGAATTTGTAGACCGCATCATCGGTCTTCTGACCGTAGTCGCCGTCGAGGGCAGCGGTGTAGTAGCCCTGCTTCTTCAGCGCCAGCTGGAGGGCGTAAACGCGCACATCGCCCACCAGCTTCAGGGTCTTCTTCAGGGTGGGGTAGGTGCCGGCCTTCCAGATGTTGTTCTCGATATAGGCGTTCAGCTGTACATCGGTCAAAAGAACCACGTCGTTCATGCGCACATGGTACTGTTTGTTGTTGTAATACACGCCGTAATAGTTGGTGGAAACGCCGTCTTTGGTAACGGTGTACCAGTTATCGCTCACCAGCTGGCACACGGTACCGGCAGCCATGGTGATCTGGGTACCGGTGCCGTAGGTATCGCCGGTAAAGAACACCGCGCCGGAGGCGGGAACCTGTACAAAATACTTGGTTGCCGAACGGGTAAGCTTGGCGGGGGAATTGCCTACGCTTTCTGCACCGCTGGCAGTGGGAACAAGCCCTGCACAAAGACACAGAGCCATCGCCAGCGCAATGATCCGGCGCAACAGACCGGATGCTTTGTAAGATTGGTTCCTTCTTTCCATGCCGCAGACCTCCGAAGTTTTTCGAAAAGATATATGGGCAGAACCCATAGATCGAAAGCTACTTTATCATGGTTATGATATTACAACTTTGTTACATTGTCAATACTAATTGTTTGGAATTTGCAAGAAAAAGCAAAGGTTTTTTCTGCATCTTCGCAGGGATTGCACAGCTTGTGCCGGTGTTTTTGCCGACCACTACCTGTTGTGCTTTTTTGTAACAAATAGGCTGTTACAGGGTAGCGATACGGGCGAGCAGCGCCTCCACATCCTCATCCCGGGTGCAGACCGAGGTAACCAGCCGCACGGCGGTGTGCTGCTCATCCACCTTGCCCCAGACGGTGATCACATACTGTTCCTCCAGCGCACGTACGGCCTCATTGGGCAGCACGATAAAGATCTGGTTGGCAACGGTATCGCAGAAGAGGGGGAAGCCCTTCTCCACAAATGCCTGCTTGATCTGCTGCGCCTGCCGGTTGGCTTTGCGGGAGGCTTCCACATACAGGTTATCCTTCAGCAGGGCTTCGAACTGCACGCCCAGCAGCCGCCCCTTTGCCAGCATGGCGCCCCGCTGCTTGATGCGGTAGCGGAAGAAATCCCGGTATGCTTCCCCGGTGATCACGATGGCTTCGCCGAAGAGCAGACCCACCTTGGTACCGCCGATGGTAAAGGCATCGCACACCCCGGCAAGGAAGGGCAGATCCACGGTTTCGTCGGCAGCCAGACCGTAGCCCAGCCGCGCGCCGTCCACAAAGAGGGTCAGCCCCAGCCGGTGGCAGGTCTCCGAAAGGGCGGTCAGCTCGTCTCTGGTATACAGGGTGCCGATCTCCGTGGGGTGGCTGATGTAGACCATGGCGGGGCGCACGATATGCTCGTGGGAGGAATCGTTGCGCTGGGCAAGCACAGCCGCCTCCACCTGTGCAGCAGAGATCTTGCCGTCTGTGGAAGGCAGGGGCAGCACCTTGTGCCCGGTGGCTTCCACCGCGCCGGTCTCGTGTACATTGATGTGCCCGGTGTCGGCGCAGAGCACGCCCTCGAAGGGGCGCAGACCCGCATCGATCACCAGCAGGTTGGCCTGGGTGCCGCCCACCACAAAGTGTACGGCAGCATCGGGGCAATGGCAAAGCTCCCGGATCAGCCCGGCGGCGGCTGCGCAGCGGTCATCCTCGCTGTAGCCGCAGTGCTGTTCTTCGTTGGTTTCCACCAATGCCTTCAGTACGGCGGGATGGGCGCCGCAGGCGTAGTCGCATTCAAAATGGATCATGGCTGCATATCCTCTTTTCCTGTATCGGGTGTATTTCCGGCAAAAACCGGACATGGTATCAACGGTATGCTATCCTGTTTGCCGGGGGCTGTCAATACCGGAGCGGCTGCCTGCCATAACAACGGCGCAGGATGCGGTTTTCTTTCCGGTCGGCTTGTTTTTTGCAGCCGAAGGTGTATAATAAGAGCAGGACAAACGTTTTCGCAACCGGGACCGACAGCTCGCGGAAGACTATGAAAGTATTGCTGCGGCTGCGCTTTCGGCACATACGATCCCATGCATCCACAGGAAAGGCGTGAACAGCATGATCCGCAGATTCGACTACGGCACCCCTCTGCCCACCGATGCGCTGGTAAAGGAGGCACCCCTTTGCACCGAAGCCATCCCCTTCTTTGAGGTAACCGCCGGGGAAGGCGGCATCACCTTTACCCACAGGCTGGGCAAAGACGACCTGATCTACGGTCTGGGCGAAACGGTGCGGGGCATCAACAAGCGGGGGCATCTCTACAGGAGCTGGAACAGCGACGAGTTCTCCCACCACGAGGACAAGCAGTCCCTGTACGCCTCCCATAACCTGCTCATCTTCAGCGGCGATGGAAAACCTTTCGGCGTGTTCTTCGACGACCCCGGCGAGGTAGTGTTCGATCTGGGCTACACCCGGGCCGATACCGCCTCCGTCACCGGCGTGAACGGCGATATGCGGGTCATCCTCATCGAGGAGGACAGCCTGAATGCCATCGTCCGGGTATTCCGCGGGCTCATCGGGCAGAGCTACCTGCCCCCCAAGTGGGCGTTCGGCTACATCCAGTCCCGCTGGGGCTATGCCGCCGACAGCGAGGTACGCGCCATCGTGCAGGAGCACCGCAGCCGCCACATCCCGCTTGACGGCGTGTGCATGGATATCGACTATATGGTGGATTACAAGGACTTCTCGTGGAATGAGCAATCCTTCCCCGATCTTGCCGGGCTTTGCAGCGATATGAAAAAGGATCACATCCGGCTGATCCCCATCATCGATGCGGGCGTGAAGCAGCAGGACGGCTACGAGGTATGCGACGAGGGTCTGCGCAACGGTTATTTCTGCACCTATGAGAACGGCGAACCCTTTGTGGGTGCGGTGTGGCCGGGGCGCAGCTATTTCCCGGATTTCTTCCGTCCGGAGGTGCGGCAGTGGTTCGGCAGAAAGTACCACAAGCTGATGGATGCCGGGGTGGAGGGCTTCTGGAACGATATGAACGAGCCTGCCCTGTTCTATTCCGAAGCAGGGCTTGCCGAAGCCCGGCAGGAGCTGACCCGCCTGATGGACATGAATCTGGGTCTGGATGCCTTCTTCCATTTGAAGGATGTGCTCATGGGCATGCAGAACAAGCGGGAGGATTACGAGAGCTTCTACCACCGGTACGCCGGGCAGAAGGTGCGCCACGACCGGGTGCACAATCTCTACGGCGGCTTTATGACCCGTGCGGCGGCAGAGGGGCTTGCGGAGTACGAGCCGGAGAAGCGTCACCTGCTGTTCTCCCGCGCATCCTATGTGGGTGCTCACCGCTGGGGCGGCGTGTGGCAGGGCGACAACACCTCCTGGTGGAGCCACATCCTGATGAATCTGAAGATGCTGCCTTCCCTGAACATGTGCGGCTTCCTCTACACCGGCGCCGATCTGGGCGGCTTCAGCGGCAACACCACGGAAGATCTGCTGCTGCGCTGGCTGCAGCTGGGCATCTTCACCCCCCTGATGCGCAACCATTCCGCGCTGGGCACCCGGGAGCAGGAGATCTACCGCTTCGGCATGCAGGAGGATATGCGCAAGGTGCTTACCGTACGCTATGCCCTGCTGCCCTACCTGTACAGCGAATTTATGAAATGCGCCCTCACCGGGGACAGCATGTTCCGTCCCCTTGCCTTTGATTATCCTCAGGATCCCGCCTGCCTGCGCATCGAGGATCAGCTGATGCTGGGCGGCGAATGCATGATCGCCCCGGTCTACGAGCAGAACGCCCGGGGACGCAATGTATACCTGCCGGAGGATATGCTGCTGGTGCGCTTCCGCTCGGCGGAGGATTATTGCCTCATCCCCATGGAGAAGGGCCGCCACTGGATCGATCTGGATCTGAACGAGCTGCCCCTGTTCATCCGCAAGGGCTGCGTGATCCCCATGAGCCGGGGCGGCGAATGGGTGGAGGCGGTGGATTTCACCGACCTGACCCTGCTGGGCTGGCTGGAGGGAGAAGCCTCCTACGCCTTCTACAACGACGACGGCATGGATGCCGCGCCCGTGCTGGAGAAGGGTCTGCAAACCATCCGCTGCAAGGTGGAGGGCGGCAAAGCCATCGCTGCGGGCGAAGGGCTGCGGCTGGATGCCTCCAAAGTGATCGTAGGATAAGGAAAAAAGCATACACCGCCTGTGCGCAATACACCGGAGGGAGCCGACGACCGGCTCCCTCTCAGCTCGTCAAAAAACACGCCTGCGGCGGCTTTTTTGACGACTATTGCACCGTTTGCCTAGGAGCCTACGGCTCCCCGGGCGGCAAACGGCGATAGGAACCCCTTGCTACGCAAGGGTTCCGAAACCACCGGAAGGGTGAA